>CADBRO010000052.1 GCA_902797075.1 uncultured Lachnospiraceae bacterium | reverse complement strand
CCGCAGGCGAATATAAGATCCGCGTGCGGATCCTTCTTGCGCACCGCATCCATCACCGTTCCATGGACGCCGAGCGAACCGTCGTCGGTGGATATAAGAACCTGCCCGAAGCTCTTAAGTTCCTCAAGCAGATAAGTATCATCCGAGCGGTAGCCCACTGCAAATGTCACGCTGCGCGGCATGAGCGCCTTCTCCGCGCCCCGCATTTCCGCCGCGGCGGACATCATCGGCGGAATCCCGATTCCGCCTCCGACGAGAAGCACATTCTTCCCGGCAGCAAGCTCCGTCGGAAAACCGTTCCCCTGCGGTCCGAGAATCTTAACGGAATCTCCTTCCTTAAGACGCGAAAACTCCGCCGTTCCGTTGCCCACGCATCTGTAGACCAGACGGATCGTTCCCCGTTCGCCGTCAGACCCGCATACGGAAATCGGCCTCGGCAGAAGATGCGCCCCGTCCTTCGAAAAGAGCGACACAAACTGCCCGGCACGCACGTCCTTCGCGAATGAGACCTTAAGCACCAGGCTGAATATCTCTTCCGCTATCTGTTCCTGTGAAAGCACACAGGCTGTCTCCATTCCTGTCATAAACCGATCGCCTCGCCTATGTCTTTCTTCATGTCAAGCACTGCACATCTGGCTGCGTCCGCGTAATTTTCCGCACCGGCTGCGGCGTACTGCTCCTTCTGCCACGCGGCGATAATTCCTCTTGAGGAATTGACGATGGCGCCGAGTCCGTCGCTGTCAAAGAACGGAATCAGGTCTTTTCCGGTCCCTCCCTGGGCGCCGTAGCCCGGCACGAGGATATAACTCTTCGGCATCACATCTCTTAAGACTTTTCCCATCTCCGGATAGGTCGCTCCCACAACTGCCCCCACGTTCGACCAGCCGGATTCGTCAGTGCAGAGTTCTCCCCACTCGCGCACCTTCTCACCGACCAGCTCATAAAGCGGTCTCCCGTCAATCAGACGATCCTGAAACTCACCGCTGGAGGGATTGGAGGTTTTCACAAGGACGAAGATTCCCTTGTCCTCGGATCTGCAGATATCAATAAAAGGCTTGACGCCATCCGAACCGAGATAAGGATTCACTGTCGCGAAATCCTCTCCGAAGGGTTCGAAGGTGCGGCTTCCGACCGTGACTTTCCCAAGGTGGGCCAGCGCATATGAACCGGACGTCGAACCGATATCCCCGCGCTTCACGTCGCCGATCACGAGCAGGCCCTTGCTGCGGCAGTAATCGACGGTCTGCTTAAATGCCGTAAGTCCCGGCAGCCCGTACTGCTCGTACATCGCGATCTGCGGCTTAACCGCCGGAATCAGATCATATACCGCATCGACGATGCCTTTATTGAATTCAAAAATGGCGTCGCCGGCGGCTTCAAGGGACTCCCCGTATTTTTCGATCGATTTGTTCAGTATACCGTCCGGTATAAACTTCAGCTGGGGATCGAGGCCGACGACAATCGGGGCTTTCTTCTTCTTAATCTCAGCGATCAGTTTTCCAATCATAATTCCGCCTTTCTGATGATGTGTCCGTTTACAATCGTGTACTTATTCCTTCCGAAAACCTCGCGCCCCGCAAACGGCGTATTCTTACCCTTTGAAACAAACTCGTCCGGATCGATGATATATGGGGTCTCAAAATCGAAAATCGCGATATCCGCGACGGATCCGGTCTTAAGGCTTCCTCCCGGCACCTTAAGTATCCTCGCCGGATTATAGCTCATCTTCTCAGCCATCTGCATAAGCGTAAGAATCTTCGTCTTTACAAGTTCCGTATAGGTGAGCGCCACAGACGTCTCAAGCCCCGTGATGCCAAAGGGCGACTCACGGAATCCCCGCCTCTTTTCATCCCGGCTGTGAGGCGCGTGATCAGTGCTGATCACTTCTATCGTTCCGTCGGCGAGCGCTTCCTTAAGCGCCTCGACGTCGCGCCGCGCCCTGAGCGGCGGGTTCATCTTGTAATTCGCGTCGTCACAGGAGATATCGTCCGACGTCAGTGTAAAATGGTGCGGACAGACCTCCGCGGAAATCATCGCGCCGAGCTTTTTGGCCGTGCGGACAATTTCAGCCGAAAGATACGTCGAACAGTGGCAGAGATGGATTCTGGCTCCGCATTCCGCAGCCAGGATCGCATCCCTCGCCGCAATCACGTCCTCAACCGAATTCGTGATTCCGGGAAGGCCCAGCCTTTCCGCATTTTCATCCTGATTCATCACGCCGCCGCGGACCATACCGATATCTTCGCAGTGATCGCAGATCAGAAGATCCCGCGCGGCAATCCTTCTCATCGCTTCCTGCATAAGCACGGAGTTCATCACGGATTTTCCGTCCTCGGAAAATGCTTTCACGCCGAAATCGGCGAGCTCCTCGATATCGACGAGCTTCTCTCCCCGCATATCCTCTGTGATCGCCGCAGACTGGTATACATGGATACCGGTTTCCGTCTTTGCTTTGTTGACCACGTAATCGATCCTGTGAACCCGGTCCATGGGAGGCGTCGTGTTCGGCATCGCGAGCACCGACGTCACCCCGCCCCGCGCGGCGGCTTCGCCGCCGGATACAATATCCTCTTTCCACGTCTGTCCCGGATCGCGCAGATGCACGTGAAGATCGACGGCTCCCGGCATCACAACAAGGCCGGAGGCATCGATCTCTTCCGCCTCCGGGCCTGTAAGATGCGGACCGCGCGCGGCAATCAGACCGTCTCTGATAAGCAGATCGGAAATGCCCTCGTATCCAGTGTCCGGATCAACAATATAACCGTTTTTTATCAGCAGTTCTTTTCCCATCAGCACCTCTTCTCTTCCCTGATTCTTCTTACTAAATGATACACGAAACCAAATCCGGAATAAAGCACTAATTCTGACTTTTAACCTTGACGAAACACAGGATTCCGTCTATAATCTGAGTTGTTGATTAAGGGAAACACATGTACTCACTGGTTATTAGAGATTATATGCGTTCGCGGCCTGTAGTCTGTAATATCCGGTGATTTTTGTTTATCCGGAATCATCATATTCAAATTTATTTCAATTTACTATGGAGGTATCATAATGAACAAAGGTACAGTCAAGTGGTTCAATGCTGAAAAGGGCTACGGCTTTATCACAGGCGAAGATGGAAAGGACGTTTTCGTTCACTTCTCCGCAATCCAGGGCGAGGGGTTCAAGTCTCTGGAAGAAGGCCAGGAAGTCACTTTTGATGTTCAGCAGGGTGCACGTGGACCGCAGGCGGCCAATGTTGTAAAGATGTAATAGAACCCGATAAAAGGCGATGCCGGTTACGGTATCGCCTTTTTTTAATGCGGGCGTTTCCGCCCGCATCTCATTCTTTATTTATTAAATTACGCAGTGAAGGAATGCTGAAGTCCGGAAACATAATCCGTATAAGCGTTCGCTTCGATCTCCGTCACCTGAACCGTCTCCGCGGTTTCGCCCTTGTCCGTAACATTGTGATAGACGGACCAGCCGAACCAGGCAACAAACGCGGCAGCGACAACAGCGGCTATGCACGCTTCCAGTCTCTTCATCTGCTTCTCGCGCTTTAAGATCTTATCTTTGTTTTTCTTATACTCCTTATAACGGTCAACTTTTTCCTGACTCATCGAGATGTTCCTCCGACATATATCATCAAATCTCCCATACGGAAAAACCCGCATGATCCTGACAATTATACAACAGTTTTTTTCAGATGGCAACAATGATGCCGCCGTCGTTGGCATAGATCGTGGAAAGTCCTCCGGTCGGGAGGAGCAGAACGTCGCGCACCTTCATTCTTTTCAGGAGCTCCTCGCGGACGATCTCTGCGCGGTCCGCGCAGTTGCAGTGGCTGATCCCGAGAATCCGGTTTTCCGGATCCGGAACGCGCTCCACGACGTATCCCACCATCTTAACAATCGCCTTGTTGATACCCCTCGCCTGGTCGAGCTGTCCGATCGTACCGGTATCCGTTCCGTAACAGATCGGTTTGATCTTAAGGACAGTCGCCGCAAGCGCCTTCATACGGCTGAGGCGCCCGTTTTTCCTGAGCGTCTCCAGGTTGTCGAGCACGAAATAAGTATTCTTCGTTTTCGCGTATTTTTCGGTCCGTTCCACGATCTCCTCGAAGGGCAGACCCATTTCCTCATATTCCTTTATTTTCAGCAGCACCAGCGTCTCGCCGACGGACGCCGATATGGAATTAAACACGTGGATCTTCGCGTCGGGGTGATCCTCGAGATACATATTCATCGCGATCACCGCGCTCTGATAGGATCCCGATAATTCCGCGGAAAGCGTAATGGCATAAATATGCTCAGCGCCGCAGTCATAAGCCTCATAAAATGCCTGCGGCGAAGGACATGCCGTCTTCGGAACGTCCGGATCTTCGGCGATTCTCCTGACCAGCTCCTTCTGGCTCATCTTTCCGTCGTCAGTGATCGTCACGCCGTTCACTGTAAGCGTGAGCGGAACCGATACATATTCCTCACAGTTCTTCAGCTCATCGGGCAGCTCCCCGCCGCTGTCCAGGGCAATTCTGAATTTCATAAGCCTTCTTTCCGGTTTTTAACAAAAACCATCTTATGTAGTTTCAAAAACCAGATTTATTTTAGCATAACACAAAGTTCCTAACAAGTCCGGATTCCATTTACTTCCGTTTACTCCCATCTGCTCCCGTTTTTTCAAACCCGGTTGCGTAAACGGCCCGAATGCTTTAGACTCTAAGAAGTTTATTCCGCAGGAGACCGCAGATACACATGATTGCACTCAGAATACTCGATATAAAAAAGTTAACGGCAGCTCTTCTCATCGGAAATGTCTTCGATGATTACGCCCTTATGGAAGCCCAGATCACAACCTTCTGCACCTTCCAGATCGACGGCCGGATCGAACGGGACTTTTACGGATCCGAGGATGAGGACGCGCCTCCGAAGGACGACCGCATCGGCTGCGTCCGCTGGCGCATGGTTAAAGAGCGCTGCTTCGACCTCATAAAGGGAAAGCGTACGCCCCTGTCATTCCGTTTCGTCCTCTTCTATCCGCCCGAAAAGACGGACGCATTTCTTGAGCGGGATGATATCACGATCCGCCCAGACATACTGAACGGGCTCTGCATCAACCTGAGATACGACGGAGATAATCTCCTTCTTACAACCGGAACCTCCATGAAGACCTTCACGGCGGACCGGTCCTGCGACCTCGCATGGGACCGCGAGGTTCTCCGCCTCATCACATCCTTAGGAGCAGAAACGGAGCAGCTCTCATGACGAGAGCAGCTCCGTTTTTTCGTATCATTGATCCGCTTTTTGAGTATGCGGGCGCTTACCGGCAGGAAATCACTTCGTAAGAAGCATCATGATTTCATTCGAACGCTTCATAAATCTGGTCATCTCGTCCTGCGTCAGCGGATGCTGGGAGATTCGGGCAAGATCATACAGCTGCTCGCAGATAACCGGTACGGACTGGGAGCGCTTGTGCTCGAGCACGAACTTCACAAGCGGATGATTCGTGTTGAGAATCAGCGTTTCATTTCCGCCCATGCCGCCCATGTCAGCCATGCCGTACATCTTCATCATGTCCTGCATGCGGCGCTCCTCCTCGGAGAGCGTCACGATGGCGGCGACGTCCTCGTCCTTCATGTTCTCGGCGCGCACCTCGAGCTTGTCATTCTTCAGATGCTTGCGGAATGTCTCGGTCAGGGAGTCGACGTCTTCCTTGCTGACCTCTTCCTCTCCCTTGAAATCGTCGTCGAGCTGGGAGTCGATTCTCGCGAAGCGGATGTGCTCGTTTCTCTGCTCCAGCTGCGTGATATACGGCTGATCGATGTTCTCTTTCAGAATCACGGCGTCCTTGCCGTTCTTTCTGAACATCGCGATATACTGAGCCTGCTGGACTTCGTCCGTGACATAAAATACCGTCGCCTTTTCGGGTTCTTCAGGTTCACCGCCGTTATCTTCCGCACCGGCGTCCGGATTCTCCGCCTCTTTTGCTTCCTCCGCTACGACCTCGACGTCGACCTCTTCGCCATTTTCATCGACAGCTTTATCCGCTTCGGCTTTCTTCGGATCCTCGATATTGTTCTTTTCCTCATACTCCTTAAGCGTCAGGTACTTTCCGTCCAGATCCTTAAACAGCATGAAGTCCATCATCTTGTCGGCGAACTTCGTGTCGCGAATGCATCCGTATTTGATGAACGGGCTGATATCGTCCCAGTTCTTCTCGTAGGTTTCGCGCTCGGTCTTGCACATGCCGGAAAGCTTGTCCGCCATTTTCCTTGAGATGTACTCCGCGATCTTCTTCACCGTGCCGTCATTCTGCAGGGCGGAACGGGAGACGTTGAGCGGAAGATCCGGGCAGTCGATTACGCCCTTTAAGGTCATCAGGAATTCCGGGATCACTTCCTTGATATTGTCGGCGATGAAAACCTGGTTGTTGTAAAGCTTGATCTGAGCTTCCAGGGCGTCGTACTGGGTGTTGATCTTCGGGAAATAGAGGATTCCGCGGAGATTGAACGGATAATCGGTCTTTAAGTGAATCCAGAACAGAGGCTCCTTGTAGTCGCGGAACACCTTCCTGTAGAATTCCTTGTAATCCTCATCCTTGCATTCCGAAGGCATCCGTGTCCAGAGCGGGTTCGTGTCATTGATCGGAGCCGGCTCTTCCGGCGCGGGCATTGCGGGCGGCTCCTCGCCCTTCTCAGCCGCTTCCTTTACGGCCTTTTCGTGGTTTTCAAGCCTTCTCTTTTCGTTCTCTTCCCTGCGCTTCTCAGCGGCGCTGCCGTCATCCTCGAGATAAATCGGAGTCGGCATGAACGAGCAGTATTTCTCAAGAATCTCACGGATTCTGTACTCGTTGCAGAATTCAAGGCTGTCGTCGTTAAGGAACAGGGTGATCTCCGTTCCGACTTCCGAC
This sequence comes from uncultured Lachnospiraceae bacterium, assembly GCA_902797075.1. Lineage (GTDB taxonomy): Bacteria > Bacillota > Clostridia > Lachnospirales > Lachnospiraceae > Chordicoccus. The sequence continues at coordinate 8,143 of CADBRO010000052.1, read as the reverse complement.
CTCGTGCCCTCCTCGATGGAGTATTCCGACTCGCCGTCGCTCTCCCAGTGAACCGGCTTTGCGTCCGGAAGATAGCTCAGGGTATCGATGTGAACTTCATCCGCGACCATGAACGCGGAATAAAATCCGAGACCGAAGTGCCCGATGATGTCGCTTGCGCTGTTTTCGTCCTTGTACTTTTCAAGGAATTTCGTCGCACCTGAAAATGCGATCTGCGTGATGTACTCGACAACCTCGTCCTCGGTCATTCCGATGCCGTTGTCGATGAATTTCAGTGTTTTCTCATCCGGGTTCACGATGACGTGAACCTCATATTCATGTCCCTCTTCCGGACGGTACTCCCCGATTCCCTCCAGCTTTTTGAGCTTGGTAACCGCGTCGCAGGCATTGCTCACCTGTTCGCGGACGAAGATGTCGTGATCGGAATAGAGCCATTTTTTAATGATCGGCAGCATATTTTCGCTGTTAATGGAAAGATTACCTTTTTTTGCCATAGTGCCTGATTCATCTCCTTGAATACGTTATTCCATACAGAAAACTATAGTCCGGAGACCGGAAAAAGTCAAGGAAAAATTAGCACTCTTCTCCTTTGAGTGCTAGCAATCCAGTTTAAAAATGTGCGCAATATCCTGTAGGCACAGCACAAATGATGTGATATGATTGAACGCATCCAAATCAATCGGATGAACGAAGCGCATATATCTTAAGGGAGGCACTATGCAGAATTACACGCCGGTCAAAGAAGGCAAGGTAAGAGAGATTTATGACATCGGAGAGAACCTGATCATGGTCGCGACAGACCGGATCTCCGCCTTCGACGTCATTTTAAAGAATCCGGTCGGGGGAAAGGGCCGCATCCTGACGCAGATGTCCAGGTTCTGGTTTGATCTCACAAAAGACATCATCCCGAACCACATGATCAGCACTGACACGAATGACATGCCGGAATTCTTCCGGAATGAGCACTTCAGCGGACGGAGCATGCTGGTGAAGAAGCTCACCATGCTTCCGATCGAATGCATCGTCAGAGGCTATATCACGGGAAGCGGCTGGAAGAGCTACCTTGCGGACGGAACCGTCTGCGGCATTACTCTCCCGGAAGGCCTGAAAGAAAGCGACAAGCTGCCTGAGCCGATTTACACTCCCAGCACAAAGGCAGAGATCGGCGACCACGACGAGAACATCAGCTTCGAGCGCAGCGTCGAAGTTCTTGAAAAAGAATTCCCCGGTCACGGAAGGGAGTATGCGGAGACTCTTCGCGATAAGACCATCGCGCTCTACAAAAAATGCGCTGATTACGCGCTGACCCGCGGCATCATCATCGCCGACACGAAGTTTGAATTCGGCCTTGACGAAAACGGCTGCGTCGTTCTGGGCGACGAGATGCTCACCCCGGATTCCAGCCGCTTCTGGCCGGTGGACGGCTATGAAAGCGGACACGGACAGCCGTCATTCGACAAGCAGTACGTGCGCGACTGGCTGAAGGCGAACCCGGACAGCGGTTACGAGCTGCCTTCGGAAGTCATCGAAAAGACCATCGCGAAGTATGAAGAGGCGCTCTCCCTTCTCACGGGAGAACAGTAAAAACCGGCATTGTAAATGCGGACATCCGCGTTTTTGCGCTCATTACCCGTAACGCAAAAAACCGGCCTCCAAAAGCCAGATCAGAAATCTGACGATTGGAGGCCGGTATTTTTATGTGTATCCGTAATTTCTTCCGTTCCGCGCAGCCGGAATCACTCGATCCCCGCGATCTTTCTGGCCACGTATACACCGCTCGCCGAGGCGTGCGACAGGGAATGCGTAACTCCGCTGCCGTCTCCGATGATGTAGAGTCCCGGATAATTTGACTCCAGGTTGCTGTCAAGCTGAACTTCCATGTTGTAGAACTTGACCTCCACGCCGTAAAGCAGCGTATCGTCGTTCGCGGTACCCGGCGCGATCTTGTCGAGGGCGTAGATCATCTCGATGATGCCGTCCAGAATACGCTTCGGAAGGACAAGGCTTAAGTCGCCGGGAGTCGCGTTCAGCGTGGGACGCACGGTGCACTCGTCGATGCGCTTCTGATTGCTCCGGCGGCCTCTCTCAAGATCGCCGAATCTCTGGACGATAACGCCGCCGCCCAGCATATTTGAAAGGCGCGCGATGCTCTCGCCGTAATCATTGCTGTGCTTGAAAGGCACCGAAAAATGTTTCGCCACAAGAAGGGCAAAATTGGTGTTTTCCGTTTTCTTCGCCGGGTCCTCAAAGCTGTGCCCGTTGACGGTCACGATGCCGTTCGTGTTCTCGTTGACGACGATTCCGTTCGGGTTCATGCAGAACGTCCGGACGTTGTCCTCAAACTTCTCCGTGCGGTAGACGATCTTGCTCTCGTATAACTTATCAGTCAGATGCGAAAAGATCACAGCCGGCAGCTCCACTCTCACGCCGATATCGACGCGGTTGGACTTCGTCGGAATATCCAGCTCGCGGCAGACCTTCTCCATCCATTTGCTTCCGCTCCGTCCGACGGAAACGACGCACTTTTCGCCGTCGGCCTCTCCGCCCTCGTAATGCACCCGGAAGCCGTTCTCCAGCGCCTCGAGGTGCTGAATCGGCGTATTGAAATAGAAGTCCACGTGCTTTTCGAGCTGTGCATAAAGATTCTGCAGAACCACATAATTGATGTCGGTTCCGAGGTGGCGGACCGATGCCTCGAGAAGCGTAAGCTTATTCTGCATGCAGAGCTTTTTGAACTCGCTTCCCGCGGTGGAATACATATGGGTTCCCTGGCCGCCGTTCGTATAGTTGATCTCATCGACGTAGCGCATCAGCTGAAGCGCCTTTTCCTTTCCGATATACTCGTAAAGCGTTCCGCCGAAATCGTTCGTGATGTTGTATTTTCCGTCTGAAAATGCGCCCGCTCCGCCGAAGCCGTTCATAATCGCGCAGGTCTTGCAGCGGATGCAGGATTTCACCTTGTCGCCGTCGATCGGGCAATGTCTTTTTTCCAGCGGATTGCCCGCCTCAAATACAGCCACTTTAAGATCCGGTGCCTTCTGCATAAGCTCATAGGCGGAGAAGATTCCTCCGGGTCCGGCTCCGATAATCAGCACATCATATTTCGTATTACTCATAGATAACTCCGTTTCGCCGTTCATCCGGCGCAGACTGATTTTCAAATGTTTCCGCCGTCAGCCCTCAACAATCAGGAACTTCCCGTCGGGAAGTCGGAACACCTCAGACTGTTCAAGCAGCTCTTCGTCCGAAAGCCCCTCCACATCCATACCGGATTCGTCAAGCCATTTCCGCACTTCCTTCAGCGAAGATACGACCTGCGCCATGCAGTCTTCAAGAAATGCCTCCGCCTCTTCGTACGTATCGGCGACGGGTTCGTCGAACAGCTGTCCCTGATTCTTTAAAAAAGCGTCAAGATACTCATCCTTAAATTCATTCATTTCCGATTCCTCCAAGCTCCGCAATAAGCCCGGGTATTTCATCCGGTTTTGCAATGATCCGGTCAGCGCCGTTTTCTTCAAGCTCTTCCCTGTCGCGGTAGCCCCAGAGCACTCCGACCGTATACATTCCGGCCGCTTTTCCGGTCTTCATGTCGGTCCAGGTATCTCCGAAATACAGGCACTCTTCCGGTTCTGCGCCGAGCATCCTCGCGATCAGAAGCGCGCCCGTCGGATCCGGTTTTGTCGGAATCCCTTCCTTCTGCCCTATAACGAGATCAAACAGGTCTTCGCCGTAAATTCCGTAAACCGTGCCCTTCGCCGCTTCGTCCGGTTTATTGGTACAGACCGCAATGCGGATGCCCTCATTTTTAAGCTTGTTAAGGACTTCCGGCATTCCGTCGTAGGGAACCGTGCGGTAGGTGGGCTTTTCCCTCAGGAACTTTCGCTGTAAGACACACCCCGCCCGGTAATTTTCTTCTGTAAATGCGCCCGCCTCCTCGAGGCAGCGCTTCACAAGAAGATCGGCGCCGTCCCCGCAGTGATAGCGGTAGTCGTCGGCCGGCTGCGGCGGAAGTCCCAGCTCCGCAAGCATCCGGTTTCCCGACAGGGCAATTGCTTCAAGGGTATTAAGGATCGTACCGTCAAGATCAAAAATACAGGCTTTCATAATTTACTTGCTTTCCGGAAGCTTAAACGAACTCTTCATGGATACGATGCGGTTAAAGACCGGTTCGCCGGGCTTTGAATCCTTCGAATCGACGCAGTAATAACCGCTTCTTACAAACTGGAAACTGTCGTAGGGCTTTGCGTCCTTAAGCGCCGGTTCAAGGCGCGCATCGTCGATCACCGTGAGGGAATCCGGATTCAGATTGAGAGATCCGTCCTCGTTGTAGACTCCCTTCTCCTCGTCGATCAGGTTCTCATAGAGGCGTACCGTCGCCTTGAATGACTCATTTGCAGGCACCCAGTGAATCGTGCCCTTGACCTTTCTTCCGGTAAAGCCGCTTCCCGCTTTTGTCTCCGGATCGTAGGTGCAGTGCACTGCCGTAATATTTCCTTCTTCGTCCTTGTCGACGCCGACGCATTTTACAAAATACGCGTGCATCAGACGGACCTCGTTGCCCGGATAGAGACGCTTGTATTTCGGAACAGGAACCTCCATGAAGTCATCCTGTTCGATGTAAAGCTCTCTGCCGAAGGGGATCTTCCGTGTGCCCATCTCCGGATTCTCGAGGTTGTTGTCCGCATCGAGGAGCTCCGTCTCTCCTTCCGGGTAATTGTCGATGATGAGCTTCAGAGGATGAAGCACCGCCATCATTCTGGCGTCCTTCATCTTCAGGTCTTCTCTTATGCAGTACTCGAGCATCGCGTAATCGCTGGAGGAATTCGCCTTCGAGATTCCGCTTAAGTAGACGAAATTCCTGATGGACTCCGGCGTAAAGCCGCGTCTTTTAAGGGCCGCGATGGTTACGAGGCGCGGATCGTCCCAGCCGTCGACGATGCCCTGCTCCACAAGCTTCTTAATATAACGCTTGCCGGTTACCACATTGGTCAGGTACATCTTTGCGAATTCGATCTGCTTCGGCGGATGTTCCCAGTCCGTATTTTCTACGACCCAGTTGTAGAGCGGACGGTGATCCTCGAATTCAAGGGTGCAGATCGAGTGGGTTACGCCCTCGATCGCGTCCTCGATGGGATGAGCGAAATCGTACATCGGGTAAATGCACCACTTGTCGCCGGTGTTCTGATGAGAAAGATGAGCGATTCTGTAAATGATCGGGTCGCGCATGTTGATGTTCGGCGAAGACATGTCGATCTTCGCGCGGAGCACCATCGATCCGTCCTCGTATTTTCCCTCTTTCATCTCCTCAAAGAGACGAAGACTCTCTTCAATGGGACGGTCGCGGTCAGGATCATTTTTACCGGGCTCCGTAAGGGTTCCGCGGTACTCTCTCATCTGTTCCGCCGACAGCGTGCTCACATAGGCAAGTCCCTTCTTAATCAGAAGCACTGCCTTTTCATACATCGTGTCAAAGTAATCCGATGCGAAGAAGCAGCGGTCCTCAAAATCGGCGCCGAGCCACTCGACGTCCGCTTTGATGGATTCCACGAATTCGCTCTTCTCCTTCGTCGGATTGGTATCGTCAAAACGGAGGTTGAACTGTCCGCCGTATTCCTTCGCAAGTCCGGAATTCAGAATGATCGACTTCGCGTGGCCGATATGCAGATAGCCGTTCGGTTCCGGCGGAAACCGCGTGCAGATTTTGTCGTATTTCCCCTCCGCGAGGTCGCGGTCTATGATTTCCTCGATGAAATTTCTTGATTTTACTTCAGTCTTTTCTGCGGCAGTCTCCTCTGCCCCGCGTTTTACGTCGTCCATGTATGAATTTCTCTCCCTGAATATATGCTGTGTGCACCCGCTGCACACCACGTTATCTTAGCATAACTCGGATGATTTGGGTAGATGATTACATCTGTGGATTTTATCAGGTCTTTGTGCTATTATAGTCAATACGCGTAAAAAAGGATTAAAAAAGGAGGTTGCCATGAGACTCCTGCTTGGTGCCGTATATGACGTTCCTGATCTGATCAGGTACATTTTCACAGGAAAATACGCCCTGGCGGCTACTGCGATTCTCATCGTTTATCTGATCGCAGTGCTTCTTAATAACAAGGTCACGAGAGCAATCCGCGAGTTTCTTGTCATCGCCGCGTCCGTTGCGGCAGTGACCGCTTACTTCAAGCGCCGCTATTCTTTTGTCTGGCTGATGCTGATACTCCTTGCAGTTCTCTTCGTCATCCGGCTTCTCAGCTACCTGCTGGTCACGATCCGGATCCGGAGAAGAAACCGGAGAATCGAGCGCAGAGCGCTTGAAAAGGCCGCGATGCGCCGCGGCTCCTGGAAGGACAAGCGGGGCTACAGCGGCGCGGAAAGACCGGATCAGGAACCGGTCGTCATGCCCGCCATGAACCGCCGCGAGATCGCGGATGTACTTGACAATGAAACTACCGAACGGGAAGGAGCCAATATCGATCTGACCCAGGCGGAGACAAAAGCGCCCGCACAGGAAGCGCCGTCTGCTGCTTCCGATGAGCTTTCAAGACCGGTCGTCATGGACGCTGTCCGGAAGCTTTCGGAGCTCAAAGAGCTCGGCGTCCTGACGGAAGAGGAATACAACAAAAAATGCGCGATGCTGTACGCAAGAATGCGCTGACGCGGCGGTTTTTCCGGATTCTTCAATCTTTCGGTTGCCAAACGCGGTTTTATCCGTTATAATATGTTTTGCGTCAAACGCAGGCTACTTTGGCACAGGTGGTAGCGCACCTCATTGGTAGTGAGGAGGTCCCGGGTCCGAGTCCCGGAAGTAGCTTAGGCAGAAACCCTGAGAAATCAAGGTTTCTGCCTTTCTTTTTTTGCCGTTATTTCGTTTTATTCCGCATCCAGAACAGCGAGGATCGCATCTTTCGAAGCAGATACTGATCCCTGGGCCATCTCCGGCTTTCCGCCTCCCTTTCCGCCGAAATTTTCCCTGAAAATGGCGCAGACCTCCCGCACGTCCTTATTTCTGCTCCCGATCACGTAGGAATAGCCTGAGCCGTCATTTCCGATAAAGACCGCGGCACAGCCCGCATGGCGCGCCGCAAGCTCATTTACAATCTCTCTTGCGGTCTTCGCGTCCGCCTCTTCCGTAAAGAGCACCGCATTTTCGGCGTCGGCAGGGACAGCCTCAGCCTGCATCATAAGAAGCTTTTTAAGAAGAGCCGCCTTTTCGCTTTTAAGAGCCGCGATCTCCTCTTTCATCCGCTGAATCTGCGGGAAGATCTCCGACGCCGACGTCGTGAGATAATTCGCCGAGCGGGTGACGATGTCGTGCTCTTCCCGTAAAAAGGCAAGAGCCCGCCCTCCGCAGAGGATGCTGACCCGCACGCCGCCCTTCCAGTTGATCATGCTTACGACTTTAAGAAGTCCGATTTCGCCGGTTCTTCTTACATGCGGCGCGCAGCAGGCGCAGGCGTCGATCCCGGGGAACTCCACAAGACGCACCTCGCCGGAAAGATCCAGCTTGCTGCGGTATTCCGTGCTCTCCTTTTCTTCTCCGTCAAGGAAACGGATCCTCGTCTCGATATCCGCCGTAATCGCGCGGTTAACCTCCGCCTCGATCTCCGGAAGATCCTTAGGTGGAATCGATCCGGAAAAATCCAGCGTCACTTCTCTTCCGCTTAAGTGAAAGCCGACGTTGTCAAAGCCGTACCGCCGGTGAACGATGCCCGAAAACAGGTGTTCTCCGGAGTGCTGCTGCATATTTGAAAAGCGCCTCTCCCAGTCAAGCTCGCCGCTTACGGCATCCCCGGCGCTTAAGTGACCCTCCGGCATATCCAGAAAATGGTGGATCTCCCCGTCCCGGATCTGCACGTCCGTCACCGGATATCCCGCAAGAACGCCGGTGTCAGCCTCCTGGCCCCCCTCCTCCGGAAAGAAGGCCGTTGCGTCAAGGACGACGTCATTTCCGCTCACAGAAACAACATTTGCCGTAAACCGGTTTTCGTACGCATTTTCATAATAGAGTTTTTTTGTTTTTACCGCGCTTGCATCCTGCATCTTAATAATCCTTTGCCGGGCTTTACAGCCCGGCCTTTTTATGCTCCACAATCATGCCGCTCCGGTACGCCTGAAGCAGCATCTCGATTTCCCTGATCCGTTCTTT
>CADBRO010000051.1 GCA_902797075.1 uncultured Lachnospiraceae bacterium | reverse complement strand
GATCGGTTCAAAGACCGCGTGCACATCGAGATTTCCGGTAATCGGCGTTCCCTGAACAACATCTTTTCCTGAACCGTCCTCTGCCGTGTTCCACTTCACAAAACGGTATCCCGCTTTGAAGGGATTCTCCGGCATGGTTTCAATTATGCCGTTTTCCACGATGAGCTGTGTCAGCTCTTCGCCATCCGCAAGGAAACGAACCTTATAGTAGGTCTCGCCTGCTCTCGTAGCCGTAGCTGTCGCGGCAAGCTTCCATTCTCCGCTGTTGTCGTCAGCCGCAAGGGTAAGTCCGCCCGGCATCATCTGGAACACCATGAGTACGGTGAGGATCCAGGCAATTATGCGGTTCCGACCGGTTGTCGTCATTTTCTTCATATTCTTTATCCCCCGATAATGATTGGTTATCGTCTGTATGTATCCCTCGTTTGTATCCTGCTGTCACTTATCTGTAGTAGACATCCACTTTCCAGTCCCAGCTGAGACTTTCCTGCGTGGCGCTGAAGGAATAAGTGCTGTCGCTTCCGGTGGATACAACCTCGAAACCGTTACCCTTGTTGCATGACCACTGATACATAACTTCATATCCGTCGAATCCGGAAATGCTGGCTGTCAGGACGACTGTTTCGCCTTCGGTCATCTGCGATGTCGCAGAGGAGTCAAGTGATACACTCATCTGGCTCTCATCAGCCTTCGGCTCTTCCTTAACCTTGAGCGCCGGAAGTCCGATCTCGTTCGAAGCAACGTCGTTGACTCCGTTCTCCGCGAACATGAGCACTGCCCTGTAGGTGTGGCCTGCCTTGATCTCATCAACCGCAAATGTATACTCGGCGACGCCTTCCGCAACCGGTACCCACTTGGAGCTTGCCTTTGCCTGCCATACGATTCTGTAGTCACCGCGGTTCGCGTTCTCGACGTATGCCCTCATGACAACCGTGTCGCCCGCGTAGAGCTCTTCGCCGCCGACGTAAGCGACTCTGACGCTTCCGGTAAACTGCTCGATCTTCTTTTCTTCGGGTTTCTCTTCTTCTTTCTTCTCAGCTTCTTCGGCTTTGCTCTCAGCTTCCTCAGCCTTGCTCTCCGCCGGTGCTTCGTCCTTCTTTTCGGCCTCTTCAGCTTTGCTCTCAGCCGGCGCTTCTTCGGCTTTGCTTTCGGCCGGTGTTTCCGTCGGTGCTTCTTCAGCCTTGCTTTCAGCCGGTGCTGAGCTTTCGCCGCCCTCGGACTGATTTTCGCCAGCAGGCGTCTCTGCCGGAGCTGCTTCTTCCTGGCCATCCGCCGGTGTTTCTGCCGGTGCCGCTTCCTCCTGCGCTGCTTCAGCCGGAGCCGCTTCTTCCTTCGGCGCTTCCGCAGGCGTTTCGGCCGGTGCGGCTTCTTCCTTCGGAGCTTCTGCCGGTGCCGCCGGCTCAGCTGCCGGAGCTTCCGGCTCAGCCGCTGCTTCTTCTATCTGAGCGCTTTGAACAACCTCAGCTCCGTCTCCGTCATCCGCCATAAAGACGACCGGTGTCGAGACGAGAAGTGTACCGGCTGTGAGAAGTGCCATCCATTTTTTCCAGTTCTTCCTCATAATATGCCCCTTTCTTTGATGCTTCGTGTTTCCGACTTCCTGTATTTCAAAATGCCTCCGGCTTCTATGCACACTGTGCCTCGGCATATAGATCCACGCGGAATCCGCTCCCCCGAAGTTTCCGTATGTTACATACAATTTTATGGGTCTTAAGTTACATAAACAGTGACTTGGCCTTAAGCAGGCGCTCAGTTAGCGTCTGTCGCCAAATGGACTGTTTTTTAAATCTTTCTGCCTCATTTTTGTAAAAGTAGAGACAGGCATACTACTATTTATCCTATAAAATATACTATTTTTTTGAGGGAATTTAACATATTGACCGACATAATGAGTGCTCATTTATTGCAGGATTATTACAACCACCCTGCCTGCTTTTACAGTTGCGCAATTTTTCCTTCCGCTATGCCTGCAGCTGAACATTTTTATCATTTCTGTGTATATTTCCTTTCTGATCCGGATACTGTAGAATAGTAAAGAAAGCCGTGTCTGTTCTCATCCGGATACAGATACTATATAATAAGGAAAGAACTCATCACTGAAATTATCTTCAGGCAGGACAAATTATGAATCTGATCGCAGATTTGGATAAATGGCTCGCTTCCGTATCTTCCGGTGTCCCGGACGAAACGTGGGCAGATATGAAAGCTTCCGCCCTGGGCCATTTTCTAAAGGACATGAAAAAAACCAAGCAGAACCCTCACTTTCATGCTGAGGGAAATGTGCTGAACCACACAAAGCTTGTCGTCGATAATGTCGTAAAGGATCCTTCTTTCGCAGAACTTTCCACTGATTACCGGCGCATGCTGTTTCTCGCTGCGGTTCTTCACGATATCGGGAAAATCAAGACCACCGTCGTAAATGCCTCCGGACGCATCTCGTCTCATCATCACGCAAAGACCGGCGGTATCATGGCAAGAAATTTTCTGTGGAAGGAATGCGGTCTTGCAGGCACAAAGGAGAAGGTCCTCTTCCGTGAAACCGTCTGCTCGCTGATTAACTGGCACATGGTGACGCTTCACCTTATAAGCCGGCCCGAGCCCGACCTTCTTCTTCGGAAAGCAGCGTCAAGAGGAGAGCTCATCCCTGATTTTACGCTGGAATTTCTTTACCATCTGGCTGTGGCGGATATCTACGGAAGAATCTGTGACGACGAGGCTACATTTCCGGCACGCGTGGAATTTGCGCAAAAAACGGCGGAAGAGGGAGAATGCCTTAAAGGACCATATCATTTCGCAAATCATTACACGAAAAGAGCGTATTTCTCGGGCAGAAATATTCTTCCCTGGGCAAAGTTGAAGGATGACACCTGGGGGGAGGTTATTGTGATGTCCGGGCTTCCCGGATCGGGAAAGGACAGCTGGATCTTGAAAAATCATCCGGAGCTTCCGGTGATTTCTCTTGAAAAGATCAGAAATGAAAACCGCATCGAGCCTGCAGATCCGCAGGACGCGGCTGTGCAGATGGCCGTGACCCTTGCGAAAGAGTATCTGACACGGCAGCAGCCGTTTATATGGAATTCGGCTTCCACGACGAAAGAGCAGCGGGCGCGGCTGATTACGCTGCTTGAGCGTTACGGCGCATCTGTTAGGATCGTCTATGTTGAGACGGATATGGATGAACTGCTCCGGCGAAACCATGCCAGAGAGGAAGGTCTTCCCGATGACGCTGTTTACAAGCTCCTTAAAAAACTCGAGATACCGCTGCCGGACGAAGCGGCGGAAGTGGAGTGGGTGTATTCATAAGGCTGATCTATGCGCAAAGCCCGCTTTGCGGGGTCGTCGGTGTGCTTGTTCTCCGCTATGTATGATTTCATAAAAATACCGCCAGCCGGGCAATTGGCTGGCGGTATCATTTTTTATTTATTCACTGTCTTTATGACAGTCAGGACATTTTGTCCTTAATCATATTACGCGGCCCGTGAACTTGTGATTTTACTAAACACCGCATTAATGATCATGTCCGATTTAACGGCTTTTCCGCTTGCGCTCCATTTCTCAAACACATAGCCTTCGTGCTCCGGCGGCTCCGGAAGCACAGCGTTCTTTCCGTACGCGACCTTCTGGCTGAAAATCACATACCCGGTCACGCCGTCCCTGATCTTGACGACAAAGTAATAATTGCCGTTTTTCGTCCGCTTCATCAGGTTATAGCTCTTCTTCAGATGCTTCTTGATCGACCTGATCTGTCCTGCTTTTAAACCGCCGTCCATTAAATAACGCTCAGCCTTCGCGGCCAGATCCATCTTCGCCCATTTTGACCCGGACGGAGCATAGGTCATAAGCTGCAGCATAAAATCAAGATTCTTCTTGCAAAATGACAGCGCTCCAGCACGCGTGCTCTTGTACCCGTAATTGAGATACGACTGCATGTAATCATTCAGAATCTGATTATATGTCGCGCCCATGAGAGCTTCGGCGATCACACAGAAGAACCCGGTGCGGTCCTTGCCCGCCGCGCAGTGAACCAGATACGGTCCGCCGTGCGCCGCGATTACCCGGAAGCCGGATATCATCGCCGCGCGGTTGGCGTCGCGCTCCGGTTTTGTTGAAAAATGCATCAGCGTCCGAAGTCCCGACACCCTGCCGTTTCGGTAGATCTTCTTGTAATACAGGCTGCTGTATGCTGAATTCGTCATCTTTTTCCGGATCGACGCGGGAGTCTCATACAGATTGATGATGTACTTGACGCCGGCGTCCTGCATCATGAGATCCGCGATCCTGTTTTCGTCATTAAGCCCGTCCGGCATCCTTGAGCGGAAGAGAACGTTCTTTCCCATCGTTCCGCCGCTGGCGCTTCTGAAATTTGCCAGCATGGCGTTCGTTTTATACTCGGAACCTTTTTTCCACCGGGTGAAAGGAAATCCGGAAGTAGAGTAGCTTCCCTTCAGATTCTTTCCGTAACTTTCAGTATTCTTTGCTGCCGCAAGCGAAGAGAAAGCAAATGTCTCCTGAGCGAGAAGCACCGATACAAACAAAACTGCGAGAACACGTAAAAACCGCTTGTGTTCAGAAAAAAGCATATACTCTCCTTAATTCCAATAATTGAGAGGAGTCATCACGACGTCTGTTACCTTAAATCCTGCATCCGTCCTGACATTGACTACGGCGTTCAGAGCCTCATTTACAAAACAGTCCTCGCAACCACCGCCATCATAGTAATTGGTTGAATCTAAATTATAACCTTTTTCAAAAAGTAAATCAACCGCGTCACAAAGGTCCGTTCCGCCGTAAATTCCGTAAATATTGTAGCCGTTAATGTTTCCGTGGAACTGAACGTTATTAATTATTTGAGTGTCCGAATTGCAAATCATCGTCACTTCCTGATAATTATCCCACGTAACGCCGCCGAGCAGCACATGCGTCGTAAAGCAGCGTCCTGCCTGAGTCACTGCATCCGGATAAGACTCAAGCGCATAGGAGAGACTCTTCCCGAAGCAGTCGGAGATATCCTTCCGGTCAGCAGCATTTCCTGCGGCCGAAACGGTAAGTACGGTAGAAGCGATAAGAATTACTGCTGAAAATGCTGCGGCTGCGATCTTTCTTCTGATATTCATCATGGCTTTGACCCCCTGGATTTATTGAGTAGTTTTATTTGATGATGTCATTCTATCAAATGGTAAATGACAGTTTGTTTTTCCAGGTAATTAAGCCGGAGATTATCCAAAATTATGAGGACCGCCGCACGCTGCAAGATCCTAATTTATAAGAACCGCCGCACGCTGCAAGATTCTAATTTATAAGGACCGGCGCTCGCTGCAAGATTCTAATTTATAAGGACCGCCGCTCGCTGCAATATCCTAATTCATGCGGAGAGTCTGCCTATGCAGCAATAGCAATTATCTCCAGAACACCCACAGAAATACATAACCGACTGTGACAGCAGCCAGCGTAAACGGCACGGAAATCCGCATAAACTCCTTCGGCTTCACCTCATATCCATTTTTCCGCAGGATCCCGATTCCCGTGATGTTCGCCGAAGCGCCGATGGGCGTGATATTTCCGCCGAGCGTCGCACCGGTCAAAAGACCGAAGAAGAGAAGATTGGGGCTGATTCCCATTTTCGATGACATTACCGAAATGACCGGAAGCATCGCGGTCACGTAGGGAATGTTGTCGACGAAAGCCGAAACCGCCACCGATACCCATACGATCAGCGAATAAAGGAGGAACAGCTTTCCGCCGCCTGCTTTCATTAAGAATCCGGCGATATCGTCGATGATGCCGACATTCGAAACGCCGGCGACGATGATAAAGAGCGACGCCAGGAGAATAATCGTCATGTAGTCGACATCCTTGAGGCAAAGTCTGCATTCATGAAAATTCCCGGTTTTGATAAGGGAACGGATCATGCAGGCGATGCCGAAGCCCATGCACACGATTCCGTTGGTCATCTCCGGCCTGTTTTTGAAAAATGAGGCCGCGATGAGCGTTACGATCGTAAGAAGCAGCATCCAGACAGGGAAATAATCCTTAACCTCCGTTCTCACGTCAGCGCTTACAGGCTCCCGCATGTCGCGGAAGAGGAACATCATGATCGGAACCGTCGCCAGAGCGCCGAGCTCGACTGCCCAGAAAATGCCCGGTTTTCCTTCCATGAAGAAGAAATCAAGAAAGTTCATCTTCGCGTATGATCCGAGAAGAATCGAAGTCGTGTCGCCGACGAGGGTTGCAGCACCCTGAAGATTTGAAGAAACCGCAATCGAGATCACCATCGGGACAGGAGAGACGTTCCGCTTCTTCGCGATTGCCAGAGCCACCGGCGCGACCATGAGGACCGTCGCCACATTGTCGATAAACGCCGAGATAACGCCGGCAAAAAGCGACAGGAAAATCGTCACCATCGCAAGATTCTTCGACGCGTCAAGAAGCATGTCCGCGATCCGCATCGGCATCTGCGATTCGATGAAGAAATAAACCGTCAGCATCATGCCGGTGATCATGAAGAGAACGTTAAAATTCAGGACCTCCGTAATTCCCTGAAGAGGAACAATCTT
>CADBRO010000050.1 GCA_902797075.1 uncultured Lachnospiraceae bacterium | reverse complement strand
TCGATAAGCTCCTGCGGAAGGATCGGATCAAAGACATATTTGCGGATATCCTGATGGATCTGTTCCTGTGTCACATCCGGATCATGCTGGGTGGAAATGACGACCGCTTCCAGGCGGCTCGGCTTTCCATTTTCATCATACTCCACGGAAACCTGGGACTTTCCGTCCGGACGGAGATAGGAAAGCGTTCCGTCCTTGCGGACGTCCGTCAGTCTCTTGCAGAGTCTGTGGGCAAGGGAAATCGGATACGGCATGAATTCCGGAGTCTCGTTCGTCGCATAGCCGAACATCATACCCTGGTCGCCGGCGCCGATCGCGCCGATTTCCTCGTCGCTCATATTCTTCTCAAGGGCCTTGAGGTCCGCCTTTGTCTCGAGCGCGTTGTCAACGCCCATGGCGATATCGGCAGACTGCTGGTCCATCGCGACAAATACGGCGCAGGTGTTGCCGTCAAAACCGGTTGCAGCGTCATTGTAGCCGATCTCGTTGACGGTTTCTCTGACGATTTTCTGATAGTCAAGATGCGCCTTTGTTGTGATCTCACCCGTGACAATGACAAATCCCGTGCAGGTTGCCGTCTCGCAGGCGACGCGGCTCATCGGATCCTCCGCCATGCAGGCGTCAAGAATCGCATCGGAAATCGCATCGCAGACTTTGTCCGGATGTCCTTCGGTAACTGATTCGGAAGTAAATAATCTCTTTTCTCCCATTGGTTATTCTGTTCCCCTTTCTTTATGGAAATGTATGATCCATCGGCGCCGCTTACATGTCTTCCGGGATGACTTACGATATACGCGGTACGGCAAAAAAAGAGGTCCGCCTGTGCGGACCTTAAGAATCACCTCTACAGCCCTTATTGTTCGATCACTCGCTCGAGGTTGGCACCTTCCCATTCCGGGAGGTTGTCACGGCTTCATTGAACCTCTGGTCTCCGCCGTTCTTAATAAGAGTAAGCACGCCATATGGAATTTATACGCGCGGCACAGACTCAGCCACCCGCGCAGTGTGTTAACGAGGCTAAGATTACCATCTGGCACCCGCGGTTTCAAGATACAAACCGATGCTTTTGTTGCCGTTAAGGCTTTTTAACCCCTTTCATGGCCTTCTCCAGAATCGCAGTCAGTTCGTCCACCGTAAATTCGTAATCCGTGTTGCAGAAATGGCAGTTGAGACTCACCGGTTTTCCGTCAAGAATCATGGAGCGGAGCTCCTTCGGTCCCATGGCGATCAGCGCCTTCTCAACTCTTTCGCGGCTGCAGTCACAGCGGAATCTGACCGGCATCGTTTCCGTAATGTGCATTCCGAGATCCTTAAGGATTCCCTCGAGAATACTCTCGGGCGTGCCTCCGTTTTGAAGAAGCGTCGTCACCGGCTCCGCTGCCGTGCAGGCTTTTTCAAGCTGCGATATCACTTCCTCGGGGCAGTCCGGCATCAGCTGTATCACGTATCCGCCCGCCTGCAGGATGGAATTGTCCTTCATGTTCACAAGGACTCCGAGAGCCACGACCGACGGAATCTGCTCACTGACCGCGAAATAATAGGTCAGATCCTGGGCGATCTCGCCATTTTGAATCTCGACCTCGCCCACATACGGCTCCTTGAGGCCGATGTCCCGGAGCACGCGGAGACGACCGCTGCCGACAGCGCCGCCGACGTCCAGCTTTCCGTATTCGTTCGGAGGAAGATATACATCCGGGTTTTCCGCGAAGCCTTTGACATTTCCGTGGGAATCCGCGGTCACGGTGATCCCGCCGATCGGTCCTTCGCACAGGAACTGAAGCGTGAGGAGATCCTTCTCCCCCTTCATGTCCGCGCCCATGATCAGCGCGCCCGCCATGGCCCGTCCAAGCGCTGCCGAAACGGTCGGGCTGAATCCGTGGCGCTTCCTCGCCTCGTCCGTGAGATCCCGCGTCGTCACCGCGAAAGCTCTCACGAAGTCATTTGCGGCCGTTGCCCTTACAAGATAATCCGACATGTGTCTACCTCTTTTCTTTTAAGCCAGGTCCCCTGACACCCGCCTTTGTCCTGCGACACAGAGGCGTGGGACTTACTTGTCTGCGTTAATTCATAAGTACGCTTCGCTTCCGGCGGGGGTCTTCGAAAGAATCCCCTCCCCGTCAAATGCGGGTATGAAGCTCTCTTCCGCGGTTCCGCCCTCCTGAATGAAAGCGTTTTTCACGCCGAGAGAGATCGCGTAATCAATTACTTTTTCGTATTCGCGCTTTGTAACG
>CADBRO010000049.1 GCA_902797075.1 uncultured Lachnospiraceae bacterium | reverse complement strand
TGCTTCAGGAACTCTTTCACAACCACAGGATCAAAGTGGGTTCCGGCTCCCTCGGCGATCAGGTCGAAGGCCTTCCCCGCGGAAAATCCAGACTTATAACTCCGCCTTGAGACAAGCGCATCAAACACGTCCGCGACGGCCATGATTCGCGCCGAAAGCGGAATCTCCTCTCCTTTCAGTCCGAACGGATAGCCGGTTCCGTCCCAGTTTTCATGATGGTACTTCGCAATATTTCCGGTCTCTTTCAGGTACATCGGATCCGGAACCACGCGGATTGCCTGCTCGATGATTTCATTACCTTCGATGGTGTGGGACTGCATGATCCGATATTCCTCGTCGGTCAGCTTTCCTGTCTTATTAAGGATCGCGTCCGGTATCCTGATCTTACCCACATCATGAAGCGGCGCGGAACTGATAACGCTCTGGATGTAATCATCCGTCAGAATCTCCGGATACTCTCCGTCCTTCTTCATCTGCTTCAGAATCAGTTCCACATACTGCGCAGTCTTTTTGATATGCTCTCCGGTTAATTTGTCCCTGCTTTCAACGACTTCTGCCAGAACCTGGATCAGCCCTTCCTGAGCGGTCGCAAGCTTTCTGCTCTGATCACTGATTTCATCGACGTAGGACACACAGTCCGCGGTTGTCTGTGAAAGTGCGTGATACAGCTCTTCGATCTCGTCACCGGTACGAATCCCGATATTCCGGATCCTTTCGACGCTGTTTTTCCGCTCCTCTTCATTTTTGACCGACGCGGACGCCGCCTCTGAGATGGAATTCAGCGGAAGAATCAGGTGATATTCTGAGAACCAGATCGTGATCGCGAGGACAAGAAAGAAAAATCCGGTAAAGAGCGCGATCATTTTCACGAGGAAATTTCTTGAAAATGCGTCTATCCTGTCCATGGAAATGTCCGCTGCCGCGTAACACACATAATTCCCTGAGCTGTCACGCATCGGATAATAAACCGAAAGCAGCCGGCCATAGGATCCGTTCGTTATAACCGGCTCTATTTCCTCTCCTCTTATAAGGCGGTCCCTGTACGGCTTAAGCTCCTCCTCAAGCGGCAGCACGGTTCCCGGTTCATTTCCTTCTTTTCCGTCCGGCCCGATTTCAAATACCACATGACTGCCTTCCCCATCGATTCTGTAAAGATATAAATATTCGATATCCCGGTGGCAGTCTTTAATCAGGCGGAGAGCGTCCTCTGTCCCGGCATAATCTCCGCCACTGCGGCCGCTGCGAATAAACTCATCCACCCTGTCCGGATCAACTTCGGAAGCCGCCAGCCGCGCGGCAGCATATCCCAGGTTTTCATGATCATCGATGGAATGCTCTCTGAAAAGTCCGGTACTGATCGCGATTGCTGCGACAGCAAGAAACAGCATCGACGCCGTTACAAGAAGCATGATCTTCACGCGGAGGGATGTGCTTCTCAGCTTGAGATGCCAGATTCGCCTCATTTCGTCCGTTGACAGCGGATTCTGCTTCCACCCGTGCAGCCACATACGGTCGGTGATGCTGTCCGGAATCAGCCAGATTACAAAGGCCGCCACAGGAACCGATATTATTTTGTCACATAAATCAACAAAGATATCTGTCAGAAACTGCGCGCCGAATTTTGATACCCTTCCGGTCGCGTACAGCTTCTGCACCGCTTCCGACGTAATGCCCTCGCCGGCAAAGCCATAAATATACCAAACCAGAACCGCGCTGAAAACGCCGCTCACCAGCGTCATAAAAAGCGCTGTCTTTATAATCTTTCCTACGCTTTTGAAATACCCCTTCTCAGCAAAAACCGCCGTTATCAGCGCGATCAGAACGTTGACGCACGCGTAATACACCGCCGAGGGATCGCTGAAGCTTTTAAACAGATTTGTCGCCAGGCCTACGACGATTCCCGGGAACACGCCGCAAAGAGCGGCCGTGATAATTGTGCCGATCGAATCGAGGTAAAGCAGAAGCCCTGTTTTCTTTACAAGTATGCTGCCGAGGACATTCAGTAGTGTGCACAGGGCAACGACGATCACTGTCCGTGCTACAGTCAGCGGGACATTGTCCGTTCTATCCATATTCTGTCCTTTATCAGGTATAGGTTTCTTTTGGCATTTTGGGGCGGGAAACGAAGCGTTTTGCGAAAGCTTCCTTTCGAGTATCCATTCAAATTCATGTATATTATAATCCTCTATACCGCCATCAGGCAAGTGACGCAAAAAAGCCCCGAACCGTTCGCATGTAACAGTTCAGGGCTTTATGTAATTCCTAAAACATCCGGCCTCACTCCGTCGGTCTTCTGTAAAACCGTCCGCTCAGCTGATCGGTGCGGATCGAATTGACAAACGCGTTTGGATCTACCGTTTTTACGGAATCCAGAACCTTTTTGTAATCGGTTGCTGAAACCACGGAATAGACAACCGCCCTCTCCTCGTCGCTGTAAGCTCCGTGACCCCGCATGACCGTTGCGCCGTGCCGGCTTACGTCGGAAATGGCGGTGCAGATCTCCTGCGGTAGATTGGTCACGATGAAGAGCGTAGTCTGCTGATATCTCCGGTACACGAGATGAAGGATCTGCGTGGAAAAATACTGGAACAGGATGGAGTACAGCGCCTTGTGCCAGCCAAACAGAATTCCGGCAGCGGAGAGAATGACCGCGTTGATCCCCAGAATCAGGTTGAATGCGTCGCGGCCCAGTTTTTCCGAAAGGAACATGCCGATAAAATCCGTTCCCCCGGTATTGGCGTTATTGAGCATGCAGAGCCCCATCGCAAGACCGTTGATCATA
>CADBRO010000048.1 GCA_902797075.1 uncultured Lachnospiraceae bacterium | reverse complement strand
TCTTTGTGAACTTAAAATCAAGTCCGGTACGGAAGATCCGGTCGCGCTGACAGATCTTGCGTCGGATACCGGACGGACCCGGGAGGAACTTTCTACGTATCTCGAGAACTTAAGGTCAAGAGGTGCCGTTCTGGTATTTCCGCTTCGGAAGGAGACGTGGCTTTGGCACACGGATAACGAGATAATCGCGGAGCAGCGGATCAGCCGCGCGCTCCGGGCATTTTATGTAAGTCATCCCTTCCGGAAGGGAGTACCGAAGGCGGAGATTCACAGCTCCTGCATGAAGCATGTAAAACTGAACGTCTTTGACGCCTGTCTTGCATATATGGAGGAACGGGGAAAAATACGGATCCTGGACGGTCTGGTCTGCGGTCCCCGGGACGAATACAAAGAGGATATACGTTTTGTAAAAGCAGCGGATCACCTGATGAAAAATCTCGAAGCGGCGGGCTATCAGTTTGTTCATTTCCGGGAGATGGATCAGGGATCCATAGGCGAAGAAAACGCAAAGGACGTTCTGCGTCTTCTCGTGGACGAGGGAAGCGTCGTCTGTCTGGACGGCGATATTTACACCACAAGAAAGCTTGCCGATGAGGCGGAGAAAAAGATCCGGACGCATTTTGAAAAAAATGAAATTCTGACTGTGATCGACATCAAGGAGATGCTGGGGGTCAGCAGAAAAAACGCGAAGCTGATGTTTGACTACACCGACAGGATCAGATTGACGGCAAAAACAGGGGGCGAGACGGAGCGTACGCCGGGACCTGCGCTTAAAGAGAACGGGATTGCCGGAAAGATTAAGTTATATTAAAGATTTGCAGCTCAGCAGGAGTGAAATATGCGAACGATACTGATTACAAATGACGACGGAATATACGATGACGGACTGAAGCGGCTTGCGGAAGCGGCGGTTCATTTCGGGGAGGTTTTTGTTGTGGCGCCGGACGGTCAGCGAAGCGCCGCGTCGCACAGCATTACCCTCAGAACGCACATTGATCTGTTTCCGTGCGATATCGGAGTGCCGGAGGTACACGCATTCTCCTGCAGCGGCAGTCCCGCGGACTGCGTGAGGGTCGGAATCCTTCATGTGATGCCGGAGCGGCCGGGCGTCGTCCTTTCGGGGATCAATGACGGCTATAACGCGGCATCGGATATCCAGTATTCAGCGACTTGCGGGGCTGCGTTTGAAGCAGCGTTTCAGGGCATCCCGGCGGTTGCGCTTTCGGAGGGCGCAGGCGGATGCCACGAGGTGACCGACGCGAATCTTCTCAAAGTGCTGGAGGAGCTGATCGATGTGAAGCCGGAACCGGGAACGATCATGAACGTCAATTTTCCGAACTGTCCGCTTGACGAGTGCAGGGGGATCCTGCGGGACAGGAAAGTTTCCGCCGGCATGTTTTACCGCGATACTTATGAGGTGAAGGAACAGCTGCCGGGAGGCGGCGAAAGGCTTGCCGTGGTAGGAGAGTACAATGAGGATGCCGAGCCCGGGACCGATTTCCGGGCTGTCACGGAACATTTTATCTCCATAGGCAAGGTCAACAATATTGGTTACTAAAGAACAGGGTCCGGCCTTTTGACCGGACCACTTCAGTTTTTTGCACTGCCGCGGCAGTTTCGCATTTCCTGCGGCACAAAGCCGAAGGATGGGACAGAACGCAATACGCAGATCCCTGCGGTTAGTTTGCATAAACTCAGGTTGTAGTTACAAACACACTGAAGACGGATATAATGCTAATGAAATAAATCTTTCAGAGGGAAAAACATGTATCTAAGCGAGCTGAAACCGAACGAGAGCGCCCGTGTTGATATAGTAGGAGGAGAGGGCGCACTTCGTCAGCATTTTCTTGATATGGGACTTATACCGGGCGTTGAAATCACCATGATAAAAACCGCACCGCTCGGGGATCCGATGGAATTCCGGCTTCACGGCTACGAACTGACGCTGCGCCGTTCCGACGCAGAAAGAATCGTAATCGTACCGGATACGCAGAAGGAAACCACGGGGAGCGAGCCCGAAAAGAAGCGCGATAAGAAGGTGTTTCATCCGGGTCTCGGAGAAGAAGGAAAATATCATGAAAAAGGGAGCGGTAATCCGCTTCCGGAGGGGACTACGCTGACGTTCGCGCTGGTAGGAAATCAGAACAGCGGGAAGACCACTTTATTTAATCAGCTGACCGGATCCAATCAGCATGTCGGGAACTTCCCGGGAGTCACGGTGGACCGTAAGGACGGAGCGATCCGCGGATATCCTGATACATTGATTACGGACCTTCCGGGAATCTATTCCATGTCGCCGTATTCCAGCGAAGAAATGGTGTCGCGCGATTTTGTCCTCAATGAAAAACCGAAGGCGATTATTAACATCGTAGATGTAACCAACATTGAGAGAAATCTTTATCTGACGATGCAGCTCCTCGAGATGGACGTTCCGATGGTGGTCGCCCTCAATATGATGGATGAGCTGACGGGAAACGGCGGCACCGTCGACGTCAACCGGATGGAGCACATGCTGGGGGTACCTGTTGTCCCGATTTCCGCTTCAAAGAATGCAGGTGTCGACGAACTGGTGCGGCACGCGGTTCATATCGCGAAGTATCAGGAGAAGCCGGTGCGCCAGGACTTCTGCGGAGCTTCCGACAACGGAGGCGCGGTTCACAGAGCGCTCCACGGAGTCGGCCATCTGATCGAGGATCACACCGCAGAGAAGGGGCTTCCCAGGCGTTTTACCGCTGACAAGCTGATTGAAGGCGATGATTCGATTGCCGAAAAACTCGGCCTTGATCAGAACGAAAAAGAAATGCTCGAGCATATCGTTCTGCAGATGGAGAAAGAACGGGGACTTGACCGCAGCGCGGCGATTGCCGATATGCGTTACGCATTCATTGAAAAGGTCTGCAGCGCCTGTGTGATCAAGCCGAAAGAGAGCAGGGAGCACATGCGGAGCCAGAAGCTGGACCGCATTTTCACAGGCAAATACACTGCGATTCCGGTATTTATTGGAATCATGTTTCTTGTTTTCTATCTGACGTTCTTCCTCATCGGTCCGTTCCTGCAGGATCTTCTTGCAGAAGGGATCGAGGAGCTGCAGGTACTGGCGGAAGCCGCGATGGAAAAGGGACGCGTGAACGCGGCGATCCGAAGTCTTGTGACCGGAGGAATCTTTGAGGGCGTCGGAAGCGTTCTCAGCTTCCTGCCGATCATCGTAACGCTGTTTCTGTTTCTTTCGCTACTCGAGGACAGCGGATATGTGGCGAGAGTCGCATTTTTCATGGATAAACTTCTCCGGAGAATCGGACTTTCCGGAAGAAGTATTGTGCCGATGCTGATCGGATTCGGATGTACGGTTCCCGCAGTTATGTCAACGAGAACCCTTCCGAGCGCCAGGGACCGTAAGCTCACAATACTGCTTACGCCATTTATGTCCTGCACTGCGAAGCTTCCGATTTATGGCTTCATCGTCAACGCGTTCTTCCCGGAGCACGCATGGCTGATTATTACGGGCGTATATCTGCTGGGAATTCTGACCGGCATATGTGCGGCGCTGATTTATAAAAAGCTGATTTTCACCGGCGAAGCGGTGCCGTTCGTGATGGAGCTCCCGAATTACCGCATGCCGAGCCTTAAGAATGTTCTTCTGCTCATGTGGGAGAAGGCGAAGGATTTCCTTCAGCGCGCATTCTCCGTGATCCTGATCGCGACGATTGTCGTGTGGTTCCTGCAGAGCTTTGATTTCCGCTTCAATCTTGTGACGGATTCCGGAAGCAGTATGCTTGCTGCGATATCCGGCTTCCTGGTCCCGCTGTTTAAACCGGTCGGGCTTGGAGACTGGAGAATTGTAACTTCGCTCATCAGCGGCTTCATGGCAAAAGAGAGCGTCGTGACCATTATGCAGGTTTTATTCGGGACGAAAGAAGGCATGAAAGCCATCATTGGAACATCTACTGCTGCGGCGCTTCTTGTGTTCAGCCTTCTTTATACTCCGTGCGTCGCCGCGGTTGCGTCGATCCGGAGAGAGCTGGGAAACAAGTGGGCGGTTTTCGTGGTGCTGTGGCAGTGTGCGCTCGCATGGATCGCTGCGCTTATCATCCGGCTTATTTTTGCGGTGATCGGGTAAGAGAGGAGGCAGATCCGTGAATATCTGGGATATACTGATTCTGATGGCTGTCGCGGTATCTGCCGTTTTTGCGGTAAGGCATATAAAAAACGGCGGAGGAAAATGCGGCGGATCCTGTTCGTCCTGCGGATACGCGGATGGCTGCGGAAAGAAAAAACAGATATGAAGAAGGTGCTGTGATTGAGTTCACAGCACCTGTTTTATTGCGCACAAAGATCGAATGATACGTGAAGGATGATCGGATTATCCGTGAAAGACCAGCCCGGTTATATGTGAAGGATCAGCTCGACGAGGAATACCGTAAGACAGCAGCTGCCTGCGGTGATAAACAGATTCCCGCAGAACCATGCGCAGAGAATGCCGATGACAAAGGCTGCGATGCCTGCTGCCGGGGTGCGTGTCGCTTCGACGATTGCGGGAAAAGTCATGACCGCAAGCGTCACGTACGGCACATAGTATAGGAATGACTGTACGAACCGGTTTTTGATCGGACGCCGGATGAGTGTCAGCGCGATCACTCTGCAGAAATAGGTCGAAAGCGCCATGACCGCTATGAAAATGTATGTGTATAATCCAGAGTGCATATCAGTTGTCTCCCTCCGGATCCTTATCCGGAACCGGAAAAAGCACGGCAAATAAAGCCGAAATTACAAGTGTCAGGAGAATTGTCCGGTTTCCCGCCGAAAGAGATTTGAGAAACGGAATAAAACGGGCACAGCCGCTTGCAGCAAAGCTTGCGATTACGGCGAGCGCAGCGGCGCGGTCCTTCCTGCAGACCGGGATGATCACCGCAAGAAACATGCCAAAGAGCGCGACTCCGAGGGCGCTCACGATCCTCGCGGAGAGAATATTTCCCATCGTGATGCCAAGCGCGGTGCCGATGGCCCACAAAGGAGCGGACATGGCAGCGGCGCCGAAGGGATAGTACGGATTGACCGGTCCGGGACGGGCGATGGTTATGCCGAAGATCTCATCCGTGATGGAGACCCCGGTGAACAGCCTGGTTTTAAGGGATGCTCCTTCAGGCATCCGCTGGGAGAGCGCAAAGCCCATGAGAGTATAACGGGCGTTGGTGATAAGAGTCATGATGATCAGCTGGAGCAATGTGGCGTTTGCCGCAAAGAGTGTAAAGCCGATATATTCTCCGGCTGAGGCAATTGTTGTGATACTTGCGATAAAACCCTGGAGCGCGGTGAAACCGCATTCTCTGGCAGTGATTCCAAGAGAAAATGATACGGCGAGATAGCCGATGCCGATCGGGACGCCGTCCCGCAGGCCTTTGATAAATTCGCTTCGATTGGTGGAGTTCATAATACAGTGTGTCCTTATTAATTAATATCTGATTTCGCTTTGACTCTGCAAAGGATCAGCTGATAATACCGCGAAGAGACCGGAGTCGGGATGCCGAGACGCGCGCCTTCTTTTACAATAAAGCCGCTGAAGGTCTCGTATTCGGAAGTCTTTCCGTCGTGAATATCCCTCTGGAGCGAGCTCGTCGCCTGATCGTCGTATTTTTCAAACTTATCGAGAATCGACGCAAGGTGCGCCTCTTCAAGAGGAACGCCGAGCGCCAGACCGACCTGCCAGGCTTCACGCGCAAGGGACGCGTAATCAGCCGACTTTTCGGGATCGGATCTTAAGCCACCGATCGGAAGATCCCATGCGGCCGTAGCGACATTGTAGGCGCAATTGAGAATATACTTGCGCCAGATGTCGACGTCAACATTTTTTGAAATTTTATGGCGGATGTCCGCTCTTTCCAGAATAGCAGAGAATTCCTGAAGAGCCGCAGAAGCGTCATCCGGCGCGCTTTCGGAATTGTCTCCCCGTATGCCGATACGGAGATCAGCGAAATTGCCCTGCTGCTCAATCGAGAAATCGCTTCTTGCCATGGATACGATATAAATGACGGAATCAATGATGATGTTATCCGGAAATGCTTCGCGCAGGCGGTTTCCGCAGTCAACGCCGTTCATCACAGGTATAATCACCGTTTCAGCCCCGACCGCATGCCCGGATTTCAGCTCTTTTATGGCATCGCCGAGAGAATAATTCTTGACCGCGACGATGATATAATCCTGCTCATTAAGATCCGCGGAAGACCGGACAACAGTTTCCGGGCGGGATATGATCTCGCCGTTTAAGTCGCTGTGAAGCACAAGACCATTTTGAACGATGGACTCGTACCTTGCTCCTCTTGCAACGGCGGACACATGCGGAAGGGCTTTTCCAAGCATGGCGCACAGATATCCTCCGACGCCTCCCGTACCGACGACGGCGATTCTCTTATCGGTGAAATCAGTTTTCATAGACACCTCCTTATACGTGCGGAAGCCTTCCGCTGTATGAGCCGCCGGAAATTTCGTCTTCATTTTAACACGGCAAAGCTCAAAGTTGGAGTATCCAAAGACAAATCTTGTCTTTCTTCCGGAGAACGGGTAGAGTAAACATAGGATTTATACACAGCAGGAGATTATTTATGGCGAGAACACTCGGTGAGACGCAGCTGATTGAACGCAGCATCATAAAAAAATACAGGGAAACCATCTGGCATCCGTTTATAGACGCGGTTCAGAAATACGAGCTGGTTTCCGAGGGGGACCGGATCGCGGTCTGCATATCCGGCGGCAAGGATTCCATGCTTCTTGCAAAGCTTATGCAGGAGTTGTCAAGGCACGGGCGGTTTCCATTTGAAACCGTATTTCTCTGCATGGATCCGGGATACACTCCGGAGAACCGTGAGAGAATCGTAAGCAACGCCGGGCGGCTGGGAATCCCTCTCACAATTGAGGATTCGAAGATCTTTGACATCGCGTATGCCCAGGATCACAGCCCGTGCTATCTGTGCGCCAAGATGAGACGCGGGTGGCTGTACAGCCACGCTAAGGCGCTTGGCTGCAATAAGATCGCCCTTGGACATCATTTTGACGACGTGATTGAAACGACGGTTATGAGCATGTTTTACAGCTCGGAAATCAGGGCGATGCTTCCGAAGCTTCACAGCGATAATTTCGAAGGGATGGAGTTGATCCGGCCGCTCTATAAAGTAAGAGAAGACGATATCATCGCGTGGAGCAGATATAATCATCTGGAGTTTCTTCAGTGCGCCTGCCGCTTTACGGAAGGGATCAGTAAGGACAGCGTTAACTACGGAGGATCAAAGAGAAAGCGCGTCAAGGAACTCCTTAAGGGGCTTGAAAAAGAAACGCCGGATCTTAAGACCAGTGTCTTCAACAGCCTTCATTCCGTCTGCCTCGATACGATGCCGGGATGGACGAAGAACGGCCGTGAGCACAGCTTCCTTGAGGACTACTATGAGGCAGAAAAACCGGCTGTCCGCGACGCTGAAACTGAAGATTGACTTTTTCCACAGCATCAAAGATGATAATGATAAATGATCTTACGCAGAATGAGGGGAAGGAGAACATCCATGAAAGCGCTAATCATTTACTACACACAGTCCGGCAATACGCAGATGGTTGCGAAGGAAATCGCGAAAGGAATTAAGAGCACCGGGGCTGAGGTAAAACTCACAAGACTGAAAAACGCGACGTACGAGATGATGGAAGAGTATGATCTGATCGGTTTGGGATCGCCGGTATGGAAGGCGGATACGCCCAACATGCGCGCATTCATCAACAAGATGCCGGATCAGAAGGGAAAGCACTGCTTTGCATTTAATACTCACGGGACGCTTCCTCATCTTTACTTCCCGATCGTGCTTCCGAATCTCAAGAGCCACGGGCTTCTCCCGATCGGCTACAAGGGCTGGTACGGGGACGTCTACATGCCGGGTATGCCGAAACCTTACTACACGGCAGGGCATCCCGACGAGATCGATCTTAAGGAAGCATTTGAATTCGGTGCGGAAATGGCGCGGAACACCGTCAAAATCCATGAGGGCGATACCTCGCTGATCTATCCGGATCCGGAGATGAACGACAAGGTATTTGAACAGGCGATGATCTGCTCCAATATGCTGCTCTGTCCCACGAACCCGCAGGATGCGTTTTACCGTAATCCGGAGAAATGCCATTACCCGGAATGCCATGTCTGCATGGACAACTGCATGATGGGCTATATTGATCTTTCTGCGGATCCTCCGAGGTTCGGCAACCGCGGCTTCCAGTGCGACGACTGCCACGAGTGCTCCTACTGTTTCATGATCTGTCCGTTCGGAGCGGTCGAGAACCGTGATCCTGGTCAGTTTGAGAGGGAGAAGAGCCACCGGCATTTCAACTTTGAGGTGATGCTTGATCGTGACGAGGCGGAAGGAACCTTCCGGAGACTGATCCCGGTCGAGGAGGTAGGATTTGATACGCCGTATGTTTTCTGGCATCCGCAGAGGCCTTACCTCAAAGTTCCGAAGGAAGACGATGAAATCTGAACAGCGGTCTTAGGCGGCCGCGATTTATGAGCAGGCCGCAAGGCGGATTGCGAATGACTGATTAACGAGGAGGTTTAACATGTCTGACAGTACATATCATAATCCTTATGTAGACCAGATCAGAGAATTTCAGCCGGAAATCGGCCTCATCCTCGGGAGCGGGCTCGGCGATTACGGAGAGAAGCTGGAGAATCCCAAATACATCAGCTACGCCGATATCCCCGGCATGCCCGTCTCAGCGGTAATGGGGCATAAGAACCGGTTTATACTGGGCACCCTTTCAGGAAAACGCGTCCTCGCGATGCAGGGACGTTTTCATTATTACGAAGGGATTCCCCAGTCCAAAATCGTTATTCCGGTCAGAATCATGAAAATGGCGGGCGTCAGGACGCTCATCATAACGAATGCCGCCGGAGGAATCAATCAGTCCTTTGTTCCCGGAGACCTGATGCTGATCACCGATCACATCAACTATTCCGGATCAAACCCGCTGATCGGCGCAAATGACGATGAGATGGGGCCGCGGTTCCCGGATATGTCGGATATCTACCGGAAAGAACTCAGGAAAGAAGTTCTTAGGATCACGGAGCAGGCCGGGATTTTGCTTCGCGAGGGAGTCTATATGATGTTTTCCGGACCGTCCTTCGAGACGCCGGCGGAGATCCGCATGGCCAGGACCCTCGGAGGAGATGCAGCGGGCATGTCGACAGTACCGGAGGCGATCGCAGCCGCTCACTGCGGGATCGGCGTCATCGGTATATCCTGCATCACGAACATGGCTGCAGGAATTCTGGATCAGCCGCTCAATCATCAGGAGGTTCTTGATACAGCCGCGATGGTGAAGCATAAATTCGAGAAAGTCGTGGATCTGATCATAGAAAACATCGGGGACTGAGAATGGAAGAAAGACTCGGAAAACAGCTGGATTTTGCGCTTGAGATCGATAAGGAAAAGAATGTTTTCCGTCAGACGCATCTGTCCGGTCACGGAAGAAATGAAAATGACGCGGAGCATGCTTGGCACATGGCGATCATGGCGTATCTCTTAAGAGAATACGCCAATGAGCCCGTCGATATCGGAAAGGTGATGCTCATGTGCCTGATCCACGATATCGTCGAGATCGAAGCCGGCGACACTTACGCCTACGACGAAGAGGCGAAGAAAACCCAGAAAGCAAGGGAAGAAGCAGCCAGAGAAAAGATTTTCTCCCTGCTGCCGGATGATCAGAAGGAGGAGCTTTCCTCGCTTTTCGATGAATTCGAAAGCTTTGAGAGCGCGGAATCAAAGTTTGCGCATGCGATGGATAATCTACAGCCCCTTCTCTTAAACAACAGCAACGGAGGCGGCGACTGGATCGAGCACGGAGTGGACACCGGGCAGGTTTACGAACGCCAGAAGCAGACAAGGATGGGGTCGGAGACACTGTACAAGGTAACGGA
>CADBRO010000047.1 GCA_902797075.1 uncultured Lachnospiraceae bacterium | reverse complement strand
GCGTCAGCCGCTGCCAGCATAGCGCCGTCACCGCAGGCATTTGCGCAGTGCTTAATGACGTCAGCGCCGGCTTCGATCATGGCGTTCGCAGCTTCCTTGGCAAGCTGTGTGTCGACAAAGTCATTCGTCCATGCGCCCATGTAGGTGATGTCCGGGTTGACGGACTTAGCGCCGTCTTCAAATCCGTTGAGGATCTTGACGAGGGAGTCGCCGGCGATGGGTCCGATCGCGCCGACAACATTTGACTCGGTCATATTCGCCGCGATGATGCCTTCGACGTAAGCGGTCTGCTCGCACGCCATAACATAGGACGCGACGTTTTCAGCAGCCGCGTCAGCTTCGGTGCAGATGAACTTGACGTCCGGATAGGTCTCGGCAACTTCGAGAGCCGGATCGCCGAACTCATAGCCGTGGCCGATGATGATGTCGTAGCCGTCGCTCGCGAAATCCGCGAAAGCCTGTGTGATGTCTGCAGCAGAGAGGTTCTCAGCGTAGGAAAGTTCGTAGCCGTACTTCTCGCAGGCCTTAAGAGCGCCTTCATAAGCCGTCTGGTTCCAGCCGCCGTCATTGACTGCGCCGGATGCGCAGAGAGCGACGCGGACGGTTCCTTCGTCAGCGGATACAGTAACTGCCATTGCAAGCGCCGCGAGTGCGGCAAGTGCGATACCGATCTGTTTTTTCATAAATCCTCCTCTTGTGTAGAAATGGTTTGTGTATATGTAACCGCAGGCGGTGCCGTTTCACCGCCATACGGCTGCACGCTTATAAATCTGCTTTTCAGCATGTGCTCTGCTTGCGCAAGGGCCTGTTATTTCTGTCTATGCGCATGGATCCAGCATCGCTGCTGCAGCAAGCGCATCAAACTCACGAATAAAAATACTCCTTACACGGACCCTTAAGAACCCGCTCGCAGACTTCCTCGCCCTCTTTCGCCAGGCGTCTCTCATCGACTCCGGTGAGAACCCCGTCTTTGAAGATTACCTTTCCGCCAACCATGGTCATTTTCACATATCCGGTTACGCCGCAGTGGGCGATCACGCTCTGGGGCTCGTGATGCGTTCCGGAAAGCTCGAGCGTTCCCGCGTCGATCATGAAAAGATCCGCCGCCTTTCCCTCTTCAAGCGATCCGATGTCGTCCCGGCCGAGGGTCTTCGCGCCTCCGGCGGTCGCCATTTTCAAAATGTCATAGGGCGATACGCTTCCTCCCCGCTCCTTTGAGTACCAGCACTGCATCATCCATGCGAGCCGGATCGCGTCAAGGAGGCTCGAGCCGTCGTTCGTCGCGGAGCCGTCGCAGCCGAAGGAGACATTGACGCCCCATTCCTTCAGCTTCTTAAGCGGAAGAATCGGGAATCCTCCGAGCACCGCGGGCGTCGGGCAGTGCGAAATGCCTGTCCCGGTCTCGCCGAGACGGCGGTACTCGTCGTCCGTCAGCTCCCACGCGTGGGCGAGCCAGACGTCCGGCCCGATGAAACCGATGTCCTCGCACCACGCGAGCGTCCGTTTTCCCCACCGCTCCTCCATAATCGGGTTTTCGCCCTCGCCGAGGTGCGTGTGCATGCGGACGCCCTTTTCGCGGGCCATTTTCACGGTTTCCGTAAATGTATCCGTAAAGCAGTTCATCGGCTGGCACGGAGCCATCACGATCTGTGACATGGAAAATGGCGCCGGATCGTGATAAAGTCCGATCAGACGGTCGCAGTCGGATAAGAATTCATCGGTCGTCTCGACCATTTCCTCCGGCATCGTGCTGCCTTTTTCTCTTGGAAGCGTGTTCGTGCCGCGCCCCGCGTGATAGCGGATTCCGAGGAGTTTCGCGGCCTCCATCTGGCGGTCGACCGGAGTCTTGCCCGTCGCGCGGGTGAAGCAGTACTGATGGTCAAATGCCGTGGTGCAGCCGTGTTTCACAAGGTCCGCCATGGCGGTAAGCGAGGAATAGAAAATCACATCGCTGTCGACCAGGCGGAAGATCCTGTAGATCTTGTCCAGCCAGACCGGCACCGTCATGTTCGGATAATCGACGGATGTTAAGTTTCGGATAAATGTCTGGAAAAAATGATGATGCGTGTTGACGAGTCCCGGATATACAAACATATCCGTGCCGTCAATGACTTCGTCGAAATGGTCCGAAAGATTGCTCCCGATCTTAAGGATTCTCTGCCCTTCGATCAGGATATCAGCTCCGTAATAAATATGATCTTTGGCGTCACAGGTAACAATAGCTCTGGTATTGCGAATCAGAATCCGTTTTTCCAAGCTGAAATCCCCCGTTATTTAAAGCGGTGTTTTCAAGTCGAAGTTCATCCGCTTCGCTGCTTGCGGCCAGCCCGGTCGTCTGTGCAAAATAATGCCGGATCCCGGTCGCGTCTGTCACATTTTCAAAAGAAAAAGAGGTAAGTATAGCCTGCCATCATTTCCGCTTTCGTGTCAAGCAGAAAATGTGGCAGGCTGTCTTTTTATCTGTATGTTATGCGGAGACGAATCCGATCGTCTTAAGGTCCATCGTTCCGGTGCCGCGGAAGTAGAAATAAAGCGCATGGCGGCCCGGTGTCGGAACAATCGGCATGAGCTGGAGATCCCATTCGCTCGAGTTCACCTGGAACTCAAATTCTCCGATCTCCTGCTTGCCGTCCTCCTGGAACGCGATCGTGACATTTCCGAAAAAGCTGCCTCTGACCTCCATTACGCAAAGATCAGCGTCCATAAACTGGAAATACTTGAAGCCGATCTTGGTCCTGTTCTTGATTCCGGTGATGAAGCTTGTGTTCTGCTCTTCCGTGACGCGGACGCGCTCCTTCACCGCCGGATCCGAGTAGTCGATTTTTTCCGGCATCGTGCGGTCCGCGATGTGGCAGGCGATCGCGGCGGGATAGGTGCCGGATGCGACCAGCGGCCCGCCGTTAAGACCGCAGCTTGTGATCTCCGTCTGGATAAACCTTCCCTCCGGATCCATGCGGATCTCTTCCGCGCAGGCCTGGCGGGAGTACTCGGTGCCATTTGTCTGGCGGTGATAGAATACATAGAATTTCGGCATTCCTTCCGCGTCGCTAAGCTGCGCGATGCTCCCGTGGGTGTTGCCGATCTGGGTGAGCGCCTTCGTCCGGCCGGAAAGGCCGATGTCGCCATTTGAAATGAGGACGCCGCCGTACTCAAAGCCGCAAAGCGGCTGATCTGATACCGCATAGCAGAGAGAATGGCTGTTTTCGTCGGAATAAATGAAATAATACCGGCCGTCGATCTTCCGCATGGAAGACGCCTCGAAGAAGCCGTGGCCGGCAAATCCGGTCCCCTTCGCCTCCGCAGCGTTCGGGATCAGTTTTACCGGTTCGCTTTTAAGCGTCAGCATATCGCTTTCAAGCTCCGCTGCGTACGAAGCTCTGAAGCCGAAATAAATATAGACTCTTCCGTCGTCATCCACATGAAGTCCCGGATCAAAATAATTCATATCCTCCGGGATATTTTCCGGCTTTGAAACATGTCCGAGGTACTCGAACGGACCTTCCGGGCAGTCGCTCACCGCCACGCCGATCTCCATGATTTCCGAGAAACAGTAATAGAGATAATAGCGCCCGTCCGGACCCTTTACGCAGTCCGGCGCGTAGAGTTCATGCTTTCCGTCGGCGAGCAGCGGATCCTGCCGCTTCATATAGGACGTCCCGTGGCAGCTCCAGCTGCGAAGATCCGAAACCGGCGCGGACCAGAGCTCGTAATCGAGCTCGCAGTATTTTGTGCCTCCCGCCCTGTCATGAGAGCCGTAGAGGTAGAGGCGGTCTCCGAAGATTCTCGGTTCTCCGTCCGGTATATAGACATTCAAAGGCAAAATCGGATTATAGATCTGTTCAGCCATCTTAAGGTTCCTCCGTTTTAAGGGTTTCTATTATTCTATACGCGCGCGGCAGAATAGTCAAAACAGAAGGCTTTATAAAACGGAGTTTCGTAAGCCGACGCGGCTTGATATTCTCAGTCCGCCTTTCTTCGGCAAATATCAGGTAGTCCGGCGCATAACAAAAAAACGGGAGGCCCGCCGCGTATCTTCGCGCCGGGACCTCCCCGTCTTATGCTCTCTCGGATGCATGGCTGCATCTCCGCCATGCTGTCACGGTTCTTCTACAGCGTTACCTTTCACCACCGCCGCTTATTCAGCCCTCTGCTTTGGATTCCTGGCTTGCCTTCACTTCCACAGTTATCATGTCCACCAGCTCCCCGGTCAGAGGCTGCGCATTCTCAAGGCCCTTCGACGATAGCGTGTTGACTTTGCCTCCTTCGATCCGGTAGAAGAAGTTCTCCTTCAGATTTTTGAAGCCCTCAATCAGCTGTGCAAGCTTGATCATTTTCACCGCGGTGTCCGCCGTCTCTTCACCGAGGATCATGCGGGTGAGTTCATCGATCGCCTCCGGATCATTTTCGGCTGACACCAGCTCCATGACTGCTCCGCCAAGATCAAACCAGCTTCCGCCGGCGTATACCGCAAGGCCGAGGCCTTCCGGCGCCATGCTGTTCGGCTTCATTTTCAGATAGACCAGGACCGGCAGCGTATAACCGGGCATGGTGACCATCTGAACCGTTCTGCCGTCAATTCCGGCAGCGCCGTTGCTCAGGAACAGAATCCCGCCGAAATAGCGTGTCATCCATTCACCAAATGCTTCCTGCAGCAGCTCCTTCCATTCAGGATTGAAAACGGCGTCTCCCAGCGAATCTGTCATTGTCTTCTTCAGGTCATCAAGCGCACCGGCATATTCTCCTTTCCCGTTCACGATCTGGCTGATCCTGCTTGCGATCTCTTCCGGATCCAGGCTCAGGATGTACAGCGACCAGTTTCCGTCCGTAAAGCTTTCATTGTCCGGAAGCGTGAGCGTGAGAAGCGCTCTGTCCGCTGCAAGCGCAGTCGGTGCATCGCTGTCCATGATTCCTGTCGCCTCAATTGCGGATTCAAGAGCCGGAAGGTACTTGTCGTATCCCAGATTTTTAAGCGTCCACGGGAGCAGTTCTCCGAGCTGCTTATAGTCCGTTCCCGGAACCATCGAACAATCCACCGCGAACCAGAATTCCCGCGCTTCTTCGAGGGTCATTTCCCCTTCGGTGCAAAGCAGATACGCGATCCGGTTAAGGAGCGAGGAATTCGAGTGCACTCCGCCCCTGTCGTTAATATCCGTCGGTGTGCTGACGCCCGGCATATAGTAGATATCCCATGCGAACTCCGGCTGGTTGTACTTGTGCGGATTTCCCATATTTCTTATGGGCGTAGAGCTGTTTTCACCGAGCTCCCATGTGGTGTCGTCGGTCGCACCGGTCATCATTTCACAGATATTTCCCTGAATATCACTCAGCGCTTCATTGATGGCGCCGTAGTCATTCATGTAGGCGTTGTAGGTCATCACCGATCCCGTCACGCAGTGAGTAAACTCATGAGCGAGTACGTCCAGGCTCTGTGCCAGGTCGTTCGCGGAGCTCGACAGAAATACCTGCCATCCGTAATACGGTCCGGCATAAGCCGCGTTGTCGATCGGCGTATGATTTTTATCGCAGAAATCCTTCAGAATGATCATCGGCGTTCCGAGTCCGTCGCCGCCCCTCCAGCCGATTTCATTGTAGTAGTCCCAGGCTCTGCAGTAGTTGTAGAGTGACAGGAGGGCTGTATCATCCCAACCGGTGTTGTCCGGGCTGGACTCGAGGACCACCTTCCCGGTGTTGAACAGGAAGTTCCAGCAGTCCGCCACCACGATCCGGCGCTCAAGGTTTCCGAGATAGTACATTCCTGTCCGGCTGTCCTGCATCAGCGTCACGCTGATTTCCTTCTCTGTGCCGTCCGACATCGTGACAGTCCCGGTGTACTCCGCCGGTTCCATGAACGCGAAGACGTAGGATGCCTGGTATCCGGTGTTTCCGGCTTCATCGTTCGGAATGATTGTCGGCAGGTCATACAGATACGTTCCGTCCATAGCGACATAATGGGCCAGATACGGAAGCTCTGAGTTTTCACTGATGGATTCCGCCTTGTTCGGCGTATAGACCACCCAGGCGAAACGGACTTCTTCTACCTCCTCCTCGCTGTCGGGATCAAGCTCGCGGTTTACGGGAAGTACCACCTTCTCGGTATAGCCCGTAAGTATCTGCGGATCTTCGATTCCGGCGTCCTTCATATGCTGAGCCGTGGCGGCTTCCGCTTCCTCGCCCGTGATTCCCTGATTCGCGTCCTCAGACGGCAGATTGTCCTCCACGGAGCTGACGATTCCAAGCATCTTTCCGGTCGAATCCGTTACGACCTTGACCGCGCCTCCCGAGACGGTGACGCCGCCG
>CADBRO010000046.1 GCA_902797075.1 uncultured Lachnospiraceae bacterium | reverse complement strand
GCATTTTTCCTGATTGTTTCGCTGTTTACCGGAGACGGAACGCATCCGGTTTCGGCGGCGGTCATGGGCGCGCTGATGGGCTTCCTCGCTTTCAACGCCTATCCGGCAAAAGTTTTCATGGGCGATACCGGATCCCTTGCGCTGGGCGGCTTTGTTGCCGGTATAGCGTACGCGCAGAAGATGCCGCTCTTCATTCTGATCGTCGGAATCATTTATTTTGTCGAAATCGTGTCGGTAATGATGCAGGTCACATATTTCAAGCTGACTCACGGAAAGCGGATTTTTAAAATGACGCCGATCCACCATCACTTTGAAAAATGCGGCTGGTCAGAGACAAGGATCGTATCCGTCTTCACCTGCGTCACCATACTGGCTGTTTTGATCGGTCTTTTAGCTGTATGATTTCTATCATCAAGGGAGATGACATTTCATGAATTTTGACGGAAAAAAAGTTCTGGTTTACGGCGCCGGGAAAAGCGGAATCGGAGCCTGCGGACTTCTGTCCGACGCAGGAGCTTATCCGGTTCTGTACGATGAAAAAAATGAGATACCGCCGGAGACGCTGTCCGAGGCCGATCACGGCAGCGGCAGGGCGAAGGGAGTTTTCGGAGAACTGACGGACCAGATGCTTGAGGACATCGATCTGGCTGTCTTAAGCCCCGGAGTTCCCTGCGACAATCCGAATGTACTTAAGATCCGCAGCGCAGATATTCCGGTGATCGGCGAGGTGGAACTCGGATACCAGACGGGACACGGAACAATTCTTGCCATCACCGGAACAAACGGAAAGACAACGACGACCGCTCTTCTCGGCGAGATTATGAAGGCATATGCTCCTTCGGTTTTCGTGGTCGGAAATATCGGAAATGCGTATACAGGGGCCGCGCTGGAGACAAAACCCGAATCCTTCGTGGTCGCTGAAATTTCCAGCTTCCAGCTGGAGACGATCCGTGATTTCCACCCCCGCGTTTCAGCGATTCTTAATATCACCGAGGATCATCTGAACCGCCATCACACGATGGAGGAATACATCCGGGTTAAGGAGCTGATCACTCTTAATCAGAACGCCGGCGATACCTGCGTGCTGAATTATGAGGATGCCGTTCTCAGGGAGTTCGGAAAGAACTGTCCGGCTCATGTCGTCTGGTTCTCGTCGGCGCAGGATGTGCCGGAGGGATTCTGTCTCGAGGATGACAGGATCGTCATGAATTATGACGGAAAAAAGGAAGAGTTTCTCCGCACAGGGGAGCTTCTGCTTCCGGGGACGCATAACTATGAAAATGTGATGGCTGCCGCCGCGATGGCGAAAGCAGCAGGAGTTCCGCTCGACACCATTCGCGAGGTTTGCCGCCATTTCAGAAGCGTAGCGCACCGCATCGAGTATATCGACGAAAAGAACGGAGTGGAGTGGTACAACGATTCAAAAGGAACAAATCCGGACGCCGCAATAAAAGGAATTCTTGCGATGAAGCGGCCCACGTTCCTGATCGCCGGAGGTTACGACAAGCAGTCGGATTACCGCGGCTGGATCAAGTCGTTCGGCGGAAGAGTGAAAAAGCTTGTCCTCGAAGGCGCAACGAGATTTGATATAAGGGACGCCGCGCTGGAGTGCGGCTTCCCCTCTGAAGATATTGTACTTTTTGAGACCATGACGGAAGCGATGGATTATTGCAGGGAGCACGCGTCATCCGGAGATGCGGTCCTTCTTTCGCCGGCCTGCGCTTCCTGGGGTGAGTTCCCGAATTACAGGGTAAGAGGCGATACATTCAGGGAATATGTCAAGACGAAGATCTAGAAGAGAAGCACGGCGTATCCGGAGACGCGTGCTTGCGGCGGTTCTGATTCTTCTGGCTGTTGTGCTGTTTTTCCTTGTATTCAGGCTGAAAACAGTGATCGTGTCCGGCAATGTCCACAATGCTCCTTCTGAAATAACGGACCTGATACTGGAGCGGCCGGTTCTTGGAAACACAGTTCTTGCCTGTCTGATGAATGCGGGAAGGAAGCTTGAAGGCCCGGGGTTTGCAGACCGCCTGAGTGTAAGAATAGTTAACAGAGAAACCGTAAGGGTGACGGTGACCGAACGCCGGTTTGCCGGAAGAGTCAGCGACGGTTCAAAGTGGTTTTATTTCGACACTTCCGGCGACGTTCTCGTTTCGGCGGACAAGGCCCTTGAGGGAGACGGAATTCCCCCTGTGGAAGGACTTTCCTTTACAACGGATGTCGAGGTGATGAAGCGGCTGCCGATCACGAACAGCAAAGTATTCTCTATGCTGGGCATGCTGCTTAACCGGACCGAGGTTATGGAGGAAATGATTCCCGATAAGGTGGTTTTCGGAGATGACAGCGCCATGTCGCTGATCTACGGCGATGTAACGGTGCTTCTCGGAACCGGTGAGAAGCTGGAAATGCGGCTGAGGGAGCTTTCGGGCGTCTTAAAGGAGCTGCTAACGGGCTACAAGGGAACGCTTCACCTCGAAAACTACGACGGTTCCCAGAATGGTCTGATATTCGATCCGATGTAGAAAACAGTCGAGTCCGGATGCCTTGCCATCAGAAAAATTGAAAATAAATCTTGATAAAAGAAGTTAAACACTATATCATAACTTTATGTTGACTTCATGTGCTTATTGCACAAAAAATAGATAGATCACTGTTCCATGCAGCGTAAAGAAGGAGGACACCTTGTTAGAGATTACGTCCAATGAGCTTGAGTCTGAAGCTCGTATAATTGTGGTAGGAGTCGGCGGAGCCGGCAACAATGCAGTTAACCGTATGGTCGACGAAACGATCGGCGGCGTAGAGTTTGTTGGTGTTAATACCGATAAGCAGGCTCTGTCCATGTGCAAAGCTCCCACGATCGTCCAGATCGGCGAAAAGGTCACCAAAGGTCTCGGCGCCGGTGCGAAGCCGGAGGTCGGAGAACAGGCGGCGACTGAAAGCGCAGAGGAGATCAAGCAGACGCTCTCCGGCGCTGATATGGTTTTTGTGACCTGCGGCATGGGCGGCGGAACCGGTACGGGCGGCGCGCCGGTCGTGGCCAATATCGCGAAAGATCTCGGATGCCTTACGGTCGGCGTCGTTACGAAGCCGTTCCGCTTCGAGGCAAATAAGAGAATGGAAAACGCTCTCCGCGGAATCGACAAGCTTTCCCAGAGCGTTGATACGCTGATTGTCATCCCGAACGACAGGCTTCTTGAGATTGTCGACAGAAGGACAACGATGCCTGAAGCTCTCAAAAAAGCGGACGAGGTCCTGCAGCAGGCGGTTCAGGGAATTACAGACCTGATTAACCAGCCGGCACTGATCAATCTTGACTTCGCGGATGTCCAGACCGTTATGACTAACGGTGGTATCGCGCACATCGGTATCGGTGAGGCAAAGGGCGACGACAAGGCTCTCGAGGCTGTTCAGCAGGCGGTTGAAAGCCCGCTTCTTGAGACATCCATTCAGGGCGCGAGAAACGTCATCATCAATATCCGCGGCGATATCTCTCTTATGGACGCAAATGACGCGGCCAGCTATGTGCAGCAGATGGTCGGGGATGAGGCGAATATTATTTTCGGTGCCATGTATGACGACTCGGAGGTCGACGCCTGCAAGATTACTGTCATCGCCACAGGCCTTCAGGACGGAGAGAAGAAAGAAAAGCAGGAGACAAAGTCCTCCGGAAGAACCGTGGAGCGCAGACAGACGTCTGCTCCGACTTTCCGCAGCTTTGCGAATCCGGATTTCCTGAATCAGGCGGCTCCGAAGGTGCAGACTGCTCCGATGTCTCTGCAGCAGCCCAAGGTTTCAGGAACTGTGGAGCGCAAAGATATCCAGATACCCGATTTTCT
The DNA here is from genome assembly GCA_902797075.1 of uncultured Lachnospiraceae bacterium. GTDB lineage: Bacteria > Bacillota > Clostridia > Lachnospirales > Lachnospiraceae > Chordicoccus. The sequence continues at coordinate 735 of CADBRO010000046.1, read as the reverse complement.
TAAGAACAGGAATCGCTGATGAAATGTCCGTACTGCGGCAATCCGGATACGCGCGTGGTAGATTCGAGACCGGTCGATGACAACTCGTCAATTCGCCGGCGGAGAGTCTGCGATGACTGCGGAAAACGGTTCACGTCATACGAGCGCGTTGAAACGGTTCCGTTGATTGTCATTAAAAAAGATAAGAACAGGGAGATATTCGACCGGTCCAAGATTGAAGCCGGAGTGCTCCGCGCATGCCATAAGCGGCCGATTTCCGCCGCTCAGATTCATGAGCTGGTGGATTCGGTGGAGACCGAGGTATACAACAGCGGAGAAAGAGAAATTCCCAGCTCCAGGATCGGCGAGATGGTGATCTCGAGAATTAAAAGCCTTGATCCGGTGGCATATGTCAGATTTGCAAGCGTCTACCGCGAATTCAAGGATGTCGAGACATTTATGGAGGAGCTTAAATCCTTCCTCGGCTGACAGACGGGATCATTAAAACAGTATACCGTATATGAGACAGTCCCCGGTGAATGCCGGGGACTGCTTTTGTCTGCAGGAAGCAAACATCGCGCAGACCGGGGGCAGTGGTGTGTCCGCCATCTGATCGCAGAACATATGCACACAGATGCAGTGGATTATGCTATAATAGTACGAACATTCCGGATGTGCAGATCCGTATCATTTTAGGAGGAAAAGATGAGACGTGTACTTCTGAAACTCAGCGGAGAGGCGCTTGCCGGCGCGAAG
>CADBRO010000045.1 GCA_902797075.1 uncultured Lachnospiraceae bacterium | reverse complement strand
TCTTATGAGACCAGTTACACCGGCTTTTCAATTGCTGCGCAGTATGATACTGAGAAGAATGAGTATGTGTACTGCATACCGGATGACTGCTCTTTGTCTCTGGCAGTTGCGGCGGATTTTGCCGACGATCTGTATTCCGTGGATACGTCCGTGGGACAGTCCGTCTTAAGGACAGCGGCAGAGGTGGACAGTATCGTCGCTTCCTATGCGGGGAAGACGGATCTGGAGAAGCTGTACGGCTACCTGAGCACGATCTGCGATCTGGTATCCTATGATCACGCTGCTGCGGATGCTGCCAATAACACTCCTTACGGAAATCCCTGGCAGATCATCAGCGTTTTTGACGGCGATCCCTCGACGAACGTGGTATGCGAAGGGTACGCCAAGGCATTTCAGTACCTGTGCGACAGATCTGATTTTTCGAATCCTGAGCTTGGCTGTATATCCGTAACGGGGTATATGGGAAAAGATGACTATGAAGCGCATATGTGGAATGTTGTTTCTTTCGGCGAGGGAAAGAATTATCTGGCTGATATCACCAACTGTGATGATGAAATGGCGGGAAGCGGGGACGGGCTGTTCCTTGTTCCGCACAGTACCTATATAAGTCTTTCCGACGGATATGCATTTGAGGTTTTCGGCCAGGAGATTTACTACATATATGACACGAGAGCAAAACAGCTTTACACCGCCGGAGAGCTCGAGATTACGGAGGAGCCGCTCGAGAAGCCGGAGACGTCAGAATACGCGGAAAACTCCTATCGTTATCTTCTTTCCGCCGTTGGTGCCGAGATTATTGAATATACAGGAAGCGACAGCCGGATTGAGATTCCTTCTCATGTAAATGGCGTGGCAGTCCGTTCCATAGCGCAGAACGCGTTTCGCGGGAATACGAAAATCGAATCCGTGACAGTTCCGGGGACCGTCAGGATCTTGGGCGAAGGCTGTTTCTACGGCTGTACGTCTCTTCGGGAGCTGATTCTATCCGAAGGAGTCATGGAAATCGAATACCAGGCTCTTACGGAAACTGCGATCCGCGAGCTGGAGCTTCCATCTACCCTTCGACGCTTCTCCAAATCCTGCATGTACGAGCTGGAAGCCTTTGCGGTAGCAGAGGGAAATCCTGCATTCCGCGCGCACGAGGGCGTGCTCTACGCATACAGCAACATGCTTGAGAGCTGGTACCTCGCGGAGTACCCGGCTGCAAAAACGGAGGAATATTACGCTGTGCCGGATTACGCTTCTTATGTGAGCGGCGTAGCTGTTACGATGGCTGACGAGTCCGAAAAGCGCACGGATAATCCGTACCTTAAGAGGCTGAACATAGGAAACTGTGAACTGGCGGATAATTACGGCTATTTAAACTGTATCGTCGAACCCGCGCCGACCAGCAGCCTTTACGCGATTTCCGACGATATGCTGTACAGCGCAGATTTTGAAACGCTTGTATACGCACCGGATATTTTTGACGAAGCGGTAGTGAGACCCGGGACGAAGACGATCGGCGTAAGCGCGTTTGGGAATAATTCTCTTACGGGCGTAAGTCTGCCGGACGGACTCGTCAGGATAGAGGAAGCCGCGTTTTATGGCTGCGAAGGTCTGAAGGAGATCGATATTCCTGCAGGCGTTCAGGCGATCGGTGATTACGCGTTTCAGTACTGCGGGAACCTGTCCGATGTCAGGCTGAAAGAAGGACTTTTGACGATCGGAACCAACGCTTTCTTATACTGCACAGAGCTTAAGGAAATCGAGCTGCCGGAAACGCTGGAACAGCTTGACTATCAGGCATTTTGCGGAACATCGCTTGAGTCTCTCCGGATTCCTGCATCTGTGACACAGATCGGATACGGCGCATTTTCAGGCTGCTGGTACCTGGATTGGGTGCAGATTCTGAATCCGGGCTGCGAGATTGATACAGATGAGTGTACGTTCACCGGTTACACGACGATCTACGGACATCCGGGATCTACGGCACAGTCGTATGCGGAAATGAACGGCAGAAATTTCTTTTCTCTGGAAGAATATCCGGAACCGCCGGTGTTCACCTTTGTCGAGGGTTATGAGGAGGGATGTGAGACAGACGGCCTCCGGGAACACTATGAGGACCAGTTCGGCAGAATCTATCTGAACCCGGAACCCGGCTGCAGCGTGCCTTCGGAGGAAATCAGGATACCTGCCTGCGGACATATGTGGGATACGGATTATTCTGTCATAGAGTTTCCTTCGGGTGACCGGCCCGGTGTGAAGGCGGTTATATGCGGCAGGTGCGGCGCCGTTAATGAAAGCGCGACCAGGCTGTTCTATAACGCGAAGCTGCAGTTTAAGAGCTCGTCCGTGAAGAAAACCTACGGATCGGGCGTGACATTTACAAATCCTCTGATAACGGCCGAAACGGATGGAGCGATTACATACCGCAGCTCAAATATGAACGTTGCGGAGGTGGATCCGGTTTCCGGAAAAGTTACGGTGCATAATTCCGGAGCCTGCGTGATCACCGCGGCATCGGAGGAAACGGAGAAATATCTTTCAGGGCAGGCTTCCTATAACCTGACGGTCGAAAAAGCGGCGAACAAGATCACGGTATCGAGCAGAACCATCACGGCGGCGGGAAAATCGCAGGTGGTGGCGCTTGATGCGAAGTGCCTCGGAAATGCGATTCTTTCGTATAAAACAAATAAGAGCGCGGTGAAGGTCACGACCAAGGGCAAGGTGACGATACCGAAGAACTTTGCGGGCAAAGTAACGATCACGATTACTGCGTGTGAACGGAAGAACTATAAAGCCGCGACAGTCAAGAGGACGATTACGGTAAAGCCGTTTGCGACAGCCGTAAGCTCGCTTACGAACCTCGCCGGAAGAAAAATGAAGATTACCTGGAAGAAGAACTTAAGCGCTACGGGTTATCAGATCTGGTATTCAACCGACAGGACATTTAAAAAAGGCGTAAAGAAATCGACTGTGACGAAAGCTTCGGTTGTCGCGAAGACGCTTGGCGGACTGACAAAAGGCAAAACGTGGTATGTCAAAATCAGAGCGTATAAAGCGGAGGGGACCGCAAAGTACTACTCCGCATGGAGCGCCGTAAAGGGCGTCAGGATCGCGAAATGAGCGTGGGTGCTGTAAAGAATCGCGCGAACACCGAGGAAACAAGTTCCTCGCGCACCGCGCACGAGATAAAGACTTGGGGCTGCCGCCTCTGCGCGAGGCGCTGCGGCGTCGACCGGACGAAGACGCCGGGAAGATGCGGTGAAACGGCCGTCATCCGGGCAGCGAGAGCCGCCCTTCATATGTGGGAAGAGCCCTGCATCTCCGGCGAGGGCGGCAGCGGAGCCGTATTCTTCAGCGGATGCCCGCTCCGCTGCGTTTTCTGCCAGAACAGGGAAATCGCCCTCGGAAATGCGGGTTGGAAGCTTACGGTTCCGGAGCTTGCGCAGGTATTTCTTGACCTGCAGGCAAAAAGGGCGGAAAATATTAATCTGGTTACGCCGACGCATTTTGTGCCGCAGATCATTGAAGCTGTGAAAAAGGCGCGCCGCGGAATCGACGCATTCGGCAGCAAGTCCGGGGCGGAGATAGAACGGCTTGCTATACCGGTCGTATATAATACGTCTTCCTATGAGCTTCCGGAGACAATCCAAAGCCTTAGGGGGAGCGTTGACATTTTCCTGCCTGATCTCAAATATTTTGATCCGGAGCTTTCCGGGAGATATTCCGGAGCGCCGGATTATTATGAGACGGCATCCGCCGCGATCCGGGAAATGGTGAATATCACCGGGAAGCCGGTGTTCGACGAACGCGGTATGATGAAGTCGGGGACAATCGTCCGGCATATGATTCTGCCGGGGCATACGAAGGATTCCATGAAGATCATCGGAGAGCTTTACGGGACCTACGGCGGCGATATCTACATAAGCATCATGAACCAGTATACGCCGATGCCGGGAATCGGAGAGCGATACCCGGAGATTGCGCGGCGCGTTACAAAGCGCGAATACGAAAAAGTAATTGATTACGCGATCTCTCTCGGCGTGAAAAACGCTTTCATTCAGGAGGGCGGAACCGC
>CADBRO010000044.1 GCA_902797075.1 uncultured Lachnospiraceae bacterium | reverse complement strand
CTCTGCTCCTCTCTCCCCGTCAGGAACCGACAGATAGGAATCCGCGGCTGACTCCGCGGTACCCCGCTTTGTTCTCCGGATTCCGAACGCGGAAGGAACATATTCCTCGCAGCCTGCAAATCCGGCAGCGATGAGAAGCAGGGAACACGGAATCGTCTTCTCCCGAGGATCAGGCAGTGATCTCGGAAGCAAAACAGGTTCTGATCGAAAAGAACGGCATGACAGAGGATCAGGCCTACCGATTTATTCAGAAACGAAGCATGGAGACATCGACGCCGATGCCGGAGATATCGAAGATGATACTCTCCGCTCTCACGTAAGAAAATGAACCGGCCGCTTTGGGCCGGTTCATTTTTTTCGCTCATAATCCGCTCCTCATTCCGAGGCAGCTCCATTGCCTGTTTTTACTTACTCATATCTGAGCGCATTGATCGGTTTCAGCGAAGCGGCTTTATTTGCCGGATAGATGCCGAAGACGACTCCCACAAGGATCGAGAAGCCAAGCGCGATTCCCGCGACATCGGGCGAAATCATGAAATGATATCCCGGTCTCAGGATATTAATGATACTGAGGATTCCCTGGCTGATGCAAAGGCCGATGACTCCTCCGATGAGGGAAATCACGACGGACTCGATCATGAACTGCACGACGATATCGCTTTTCTGCGCGCCGATCGCCTTCCGGATTCCGATCTCCCGGGTCCGCTCGGTGACAGATACCAGCATGATATTCATGATCCCGATTCCGCCGACAACCAGGGAAATCGCCGCGATCGCTGCCAGCAGAAGCCCCAGGGTTCCCATGACCCGGTCGATGATGTCCATGACGTCAGCCATGTTGACGACCATGTAGCTGTCCTCGTCGCTGTATTTTTCACTCAGCTTCGCGTTCAGCTCCCTTCGGACGTCGGAAAGAGAAGCTCCTTCCTCTCCGGCAACATAAAAAGTGCCCACATTTACATTTTTCAGCAGCCTCTGGGCGTTTGTAAGGGGAATATAAATCGTCGCGTTCTCGTCGGATACCATCGTCCTCTCTTTTTCCTCAAGGAGCCCGATAATCCGGTAGTCTCTTCCCATGAGCCGCAGCGTGTTCCCGAGAATATCGGTTCCTCCGAAAAGATCCGAGGCCACCGTCTGCCCGACAATACATACATTCAGCCTGAAATCATTGTCGGTCTGTGAGATCGTCCTTCCGGAAACCAGATCAAATCCCTGCACGTCGCTGTAGGAAGCGGTAATGCCGTTCACGGTGACGTCCGTGCTGTTGCCGAGTGCTTTCGCGGTTCCGTTTCCGCTTAATACCGGCGAGACATACTCGACTCCCGGAAGATCCGCGAAGGACTCCGCCTCCCGGAGGGTCATCCGCTTGTGCTGATCCGTGATACTGACGATGAGCTGGTCTCCTCCCAGCTCGTCGAGCTCGCTCGTCACGGTATTCGAAGCTCCCTGAACAAGCGAGATCAGGAGGATCACCGCCATAACGCCGATGATGATGCCCAGCATGGTCAGAAATGACCGGAGCTTGTTGGACAGTACAGCGGAAAAAGCCATTTTTCCTGCCTGTGATAATTTCATTTACGCATCGGCTCCTTTCCCTGGTTCGGTATCGAACTTGCTGTCGCCGACGATTCGGCCGTCGAAGAGACGGACCCTGCGCGGTGCCAGAGAGGCAATCTCGTCGTCATGGGTGATCAGTATCAGTGTATTTCCGGCGGCGTGCAGCTCCTTCAGAAGCTCCATGATCTCCCCGGTTGATTTCGAGTCCAGATTCCCGGTGGGCTCGTCAGCCAGAATCAGGGAGGGATTCGTAACCAGCGCGCGGGCAACCGCGACTCTCTGCTGCTGACCTCCGGAAAGCTGATTCGGCCTGTGCCGCATTCTGCCCTCGAGACCGACTTTCTTCAGCGCCTCTTCTGCCCTTGTTCTTCTTTCGGAAGCGGCGACGCCCTGATAGATCAGGGGAAGCTCGACGTTCTCAAACGCCGTCAGTTTCGGAAGCAGGTTAAACTGCTGGAAGATAAAGCCGATCTTCCGGTTCCGCATGATGCTCTGATCGTGCTCTGAAAGTGACGAGACGTCCGCACCGTCTATGATATACGTACCCTCGTCCGCGGTATCGAGACAGCCGACGATATTCATAAGCGTGGATTTTCCGCTGCCTGAAGCGCCGATAATCGCGACAAACTCATGATCCTCGATGGTCAGGGACACGCCGTCAAGTGCCCGGACAATCTCCCCGCCAAGCTCGTAAATCTTTCTGATATTCCGAAGCTCGATCATGACGCTGATCCCCCGAACGGACTTCCCTGTGCGTTTCCTGCGTTCCTCTGCATCATCTGGATCATCCAGTCGACGTCCTCATTTTCATAGACCACCACCTCGGTGCCCTCGGTGATACCTTCCAGAATCTCCGCAGTGGAACCGCTCACAAGGCCGAGAGTCACTGCCCGGTCTTCGGTCGTCTCACCGTTTATCACCGTGACCTTTCTTTCTCCGTCCACAGTCCGGACAGCATCGATGGGAACGAGGAGTGCGTCGGGCTTCTCCTCGATGGTAATCGTCGCCGTAGCGCTCATTCCCGGCATGATTTTTTCTTCGCCGTCCATGAGGATCGTTACCGTATAGGTCGTCACCCCGCCGGTATTCGTCCCGAGCGCTGAAACCTTCTCGACAGTTCCGTCGTACTGTTCGTCCTCAAACGCGTCGAAAACAACGGAAACCTTCTGGCCTTCCCTGACCCCTGCAATGTCGAGCTCGTCGATCTGCGCCTTCAGCCTGTAGCTCTTCGTGGAAATGAGGGTGTACACCGCCGCGTCCTCGGCAACCGCAAGTCTGTCCGCGATCTGGATATCCGCTACAATCCCGTCCGACGGCGCCAGGAATTTCGGGGACTCCCTGAGATCCTTAAGCTTCAGAATCTCTCTGATGATTTCGTCCCGGTCATTAACCGCGTCGACATATTCTGCGTTATAGGAGTAATTCGTCCTGGTGAGGAGCGTCGTCCCCGAATCCACGGAATTCCCGACCGAAACGTTGATTCCGTCGCATATGCCGTAGCGGGTGTCGACGAGATACGGCGTATTCGTGAGCAGGACGCCCTCTCCGATCTTTTCATCGTCATCGTCGAAGATCTCAGCTTTCGTGTCAACCTGGTATTCCGACTTGTCGGAGATCGTAACGGTACAGTTCCGCCCCTCCTTCTTTATCACCGTTCCTTCGGCTTCGTATCCGGAGAAGGATACGGTGACCTCATTTCCGGGACTCAGCTTCGCGGAGGTCGTAAACTCCACCTTCAGTCTTCCGTCCACGGAAAGTTCGACGACCCCGCCGTGCTTTCTTACAACCTCGGAAAGAAGATCGCCTTTCTTTGCGAAAATGCGTTTGACCCGGCCCGCGACGGAGGCGGAAACCCCGGAGGAGCCGCCCTTCGACATATTCGCGATCGAAGTCGTGATCTGCGACAGCTCGCCTTCAGCCTCCCGGATCCGGTCGTCGATGGAATCCATATCAACTTCCGCGATCAGATCCCCTTTTTTTACGATGTCACCGGACTCCGCTTCGACATGGCTGACCCGGACAGAGTATTCCGATGTCACCGTTTCCCAGGAAGCGGGCTCGATGACTCCGTTTCCGTCCGTCGTCACCTCGATGCTCCCGATATACGCAGTCTGCGTCTTCGGCATCTGAGCGGAGGACGTGCCCCCCGTCTTTTCATTAAACCGGATAAGTCCCTTTGCGCGGGCGTAATACAAGCCTCCGACAGCCGCCGCGACCACAAGGAGAATCAAAATCCACTTTTTTCCGCTTTTTCTTTTCTGCAAAGCCCGATGCGCCTCCAAACGCCCTGTGATTAAAAAAAAGCGGGGATGTATTCCCCGCCAGGCCTACTTCCTCTTTTTCAGTTCTGCAGTTACTATAGAGGCGAGCTCATTTTCAACCTCTTTTACGACGTCCTCCGCCGCTGCACCGGCACGTTCCACCGCGGCTTCCTCGGACATACTGAACGCTCCCAGAAGCCCGTCGCAGAACTCTTCGATCCGGGCAGTGCACTTGTCTTTATGTTTCAGCGGGCTCTTCAAACTCAGTTCTCCCAGAATCTCATTTCCCGCGAGCATTGTCTTCAGACGATCCAGCATTCTCGAGGCGTTTCCGCTTGCGGAACAGGCAAAAAGCGCCGTGCGTTTTCTCTCGAACGGATGCTGTATCATGAATTCCCTAAGTGCCGGCGGCAGCGTACCCGCCCAGACGGGACCTCCGATGATGACGACGTCATAATCCTCCGGATGCTTGTTAATTCTGTAAAGAATTGCCTTCTCCCCTTTGAGCGCGGCGCGCCCGCCGATCAGATATTTTCCGAGACCGGACGGCGGTTCATTGCCGGCTTTCAGCTGCAGAAGATCCGCCCCGAGCTTTTGCGCTATGATTTTCGCGGCGTACTCCGTATTCCCTTCAAATGAATAATAAACGACGAGTGTCTTCATCCCCTTCTCCCCGAAATTATAAGGTAAACGCACGCCTTCCGCCGCGCGACGGTTCCCCGTTCCGTCCCGCGCCGTCTCCCCAAAAGCGTAAGCGTATGATCTATATGAATTGTCAAAGGTATCCGCAGTCCGCTTCGCGAAGTGCGGAAAACCATTATCGGCTTGTATTATTGTAAACCAGTTCACGTTCAATAACCAGTATAAAAATAAGAGAATTATGATTTCTTTTCCGCAGGTAATTTATCTTTACTTAAACGGCGGTTTGCGTCTATGATTAGAGGGCTTGAAAATACTGCGGCATCCTGCCGGACGGAGGGCGTGATGAAAGACACTACGCTGTGCTATATCGAAAAAGACGGTGCTTATCTTATGCTGCACCGGAACAAAAAAGAAAACGATCTGAATGAAGGAAAATGGATCGGCGTCGGCGGACACGTCGAACCCGGAGAGTCTCCGGAAGAGTGCATCCGAAGAGAAGTCACGGAAGAAACGGGGCTCGTCCTTTCGGACGTAAAGCTCCGCGGCGTGATCGACTTCATCAGCGACCGCTGGGAAGACGAGGCCATGTATCTCTATACCTCCGATTCCTTCTCCGGGGAGCTCCAAAGCTGCAATGAGGGCGAGCTTCACTGGGTTCCGAAGGATCAGATTTTTACGCTTCCTCTCTGGGAGGGTGATCGTATTTTCCTCAACTACCTGCTTGAAGAAAAAAGCTTCTTTCACTTAAGACTGCACTATGACACGGAAGATCATCTGAAATCTTCGAGGCTTCTGCCCCCTGTCATTCTTGCATCTGCCTCGCCGCGCAGGCGGGAGCTGCTTCTTCAGATCGATATCGATCCGGCTGTCATACCGAGCAGCGTCGAAGAAGTCATAAGCGATGTATCTCCGGAAGAGATCGTAAAGTCCCTCTCTCGCCAGAAAGCCCGGGACGTAGCAGGAGCCTTCTCGGACGGCGAGATTATCATCGGCGCGGACACCATCGTCGTCTCCGGCGGAAAGATCCTCGGAAAGCCGCATACCCACGAAGAGGCCGCGGAAATGATCCGGAGTCTTTCAGGTCATACACACGAAGTGCTGACCGGCGTGACGATCATACGCGCCGGAGAAGAAAATGCGCAAAAAAAAGAGATCACCTTCGCGGAGCGGACTTATGTCCGTGTGGCGGAGATGACCGAAGCCGAAATTATGCTGTACGCGGAAAGCGGCGAGCCGATGGACAAAGCCGGCGCATACGGAATCCAGGGAACCTTCGCCGCCTTCATCGAGGGCATCGACGGCGATTATTCGAATGTCGTCGGTCTTCCCTTAAGAAGCGTCTACCGTGCGCTTAAATCCCTGTAAGCCGCAGTTTCCGCGGCCCCGGCCTCAATCAGGTCGAGTTTCTTCTTCCGGGGAAGCTGCTTGATGCGCCACTCCTCCGACATTGCCTGCTCTTTTGTGTCGAACTCCTTCAGGTAGACCAGCTCGACAGGCCTTCTTGATCTTGTATACCGGGCTCCGCGTCCCTCGTTGTGGGCGCGGAGCCTTTGTTCCACGTGGTTTGTCCATCCTGTATAGAATGTTCCGTCCAGGCAGCGGAGGATATAAGTAAAGCATCCTCCCTGCTTTCTTTCGCACCTGTCCTTCATGAGACCACTTCCAGCTTCACGCGGAAGGAAATGCTCCGCGAGGTCTTCATATCATCGAATTTTACCATATAAGCGCCGCGTTCCGTATCGATCCCCTCGATCGTTCCCTCGCCGAACACGCTGTGGCGGATCCTCTGTCCGACCGCATAAAGGTCGCTTCGGTCCTTAAAGAACCGGTTCTTGATCTCTGTATATTCGCGGGTTCTCTTTACGAGGTCCTCTTCGACCGGGTGGGTGAACGCGAGATGCTTCTCATCGATATCGAAGATAAACCGCGAGGGAAATCTTGGCGATCCGTCAAAATTACGGCCGCCCGACTCCGTGATATAAAGAGCCTTTTCAGCTCTTGTCATGGCAACGAAGGCGAGCCTCCGCTCCTCCTCCATGCCTGCCTCCGTCTCGATCTTGCGCGACGGGAAAATGCCTTCGCTCATGCCGCACAGGAATACATACGGGAACTCAAGGCCCTTCGCGGCATGAACCGTCATGAGCTTGACCCTGTCCGGATGTTCCGCCGTGTCGCTGTTCGTAAACAGTGCCACGTGATTCAGGTAATCCTGAAGGAAGACCTCTTCCCCGCAGGTCGTCTCATATTCAAAGATGCTCTGCCGCAGCTCTGCGAGGTTGTCCAGCCGCTCCTGGCTCCCCTCGGTCCGCAGCATTTCCTCGTAACCGCTCTTGTCAAGAAGCTCCGTCAGAACCTCGGACACGGCTCGTCCTTCGTACGCTCCTGACCAGAACTCGACCAGATGGACAAACTGTGCGGCTTTCGTGCCCCGCATGATCTCGTTGTCAAGATTCTGCCGCAGCGCCTCATAGAGCGTAATACCCTGCGACTCCGACACCTTCTCGAGGAAACGCATCCTCTTCTCTCCGAGATTCCGCTTCGGATTGTTGGCGATCCTCCGGAAGGAGATATCGTCTTTCATCGCGATCATCCGGAGATAGGAAAGGGCGTCCTTGATCTCAGCCCGCTCATAGAACTGCACACCGCTGTAGATCGCGTAAGGGATTTCCGCTTTTCGGAGCGCGTCTTCGATGCTCCTGGTCACATAGTGGGCGCGGTAGAGCACGGTCATGTCGCCGAGAGGAACCCCTTCCCCCGCAAGGCGCCGCATTTCACCGGCAATCCAGGCAGCCTCCTTTTCCGAGGTGTCCGCCAGATGGCACACCGTCTTTGGTCCGTGCGGCAGGACCGCCTCGAGATCCTTCCTGATTCTGACCTTATTTTTATCGATCAATGAATTTACCGTATCGATGATCTCCGGCGTCGACCGGTAATTCTTCGTCATGAGAACCGTCTTCGCCGGAGCGAAGCGGGTATCAAAATCGAGGAGATAGCGGACATTCGCGCCTCTCCACGTATAAATCGTCTGGTCCGGATCCCCCACGATAAAGAGGTTCTTGTGATACGCGGCGAGAACCTCCATCAGCTCGTACTGCAGCGGGTCGATGTCCTGGAACTCGTCGATCATGATGTATTCGAGCCGCTCCTGCCACTTCCGCCGGATGTCCTCATTTTCCTTGAAAATATAAAGCGTAAATTTGATCAGGTCGTTGTAGTCGAACCCGAAGCACTTCTTCTCCTGGTAAAGATATCCGTAGAAAATGATGTCCTTCGCGTCCTTTGCGGTGAGATACTTCTCACGGAGCGTATCCGGGGACATCCTGATCATATCCAGATAATAATCCGGCCGGTCAATGCATTTTTGCATCTCGATCATGTCTCTGGCGCTGCCGAAGGTCATGTCGCGGAGAGTCAGTCCTCTTTCCTCGTAGATGATCTTCAGCATGTCGTTGATATCCGAATTGTCAAGCACCAGAAAGCTCTTCGGATATCCGACTGCATGGCTGTCCTCCTGGAGCACAGATACGCAGAAGCCGTGAAATGTATTGATAAATCCGGTGTCCCGGTCTCCGGTCAGATTGTGAATCCTCTGCCGCATTTCTCCGGCAGCCTTATTTGTAAATGTCACGCAGAGTATATTGCCGGGCAGGATTCCGAGCTCCGTCACCAGATAGGCAAACCTCGACGCGAGCGCCTTCGTTTTACCCGATCCCGCCCCGGCGACGACGCGCACATATCCCTCCGTCGATGTGACGGCCTCTATCTGCGCGTCATTAAGACCTTCAAGCAGTTTCATTCATCACTCCGATAAATCTTGTAAATGCTTCCCGTCCCTTTTCGTCATCCTTGAATACGCCGCAGTGTTCAAGGACCTTTGAGAAGACGACACCGATTTCGTCCTGAAGGATTCCGGTCACGTTCTCGCGGCAAAGCTCCGGATGACGCTCCCGGACTTCCATCGCCCACGCGGCGTGAGCGGAAAGCTCCGGATAAGATGCCGGGTCGCCGCCGTCTGCCAGCACATCCGCCAGTTTTTCCATCTCTCCCAGGAGACGCGCCGGAAGAACCGCAAGCCCCATCACCTCGATGAGTCCGATGTTTTCCTTTTTGATATGGTGAAGCTCGTCATGGGGATGGAAGATGCCGAGCGGATACTCGTCCGTTGTCCTGTTGTTGCGGAGGACGAGATCAAGCTCATATTTATCTCCGCGCATACGCGAGATCGGGGTTATCGTATTGTGCGGCGTTCCGTCAGTCTCTGAGAGAATGTCCACGGACGGATCGCTGTATGCGCGCCATTTCGAAAGAATGGCGTCGGCAAGCTCAACCAGCCTGTCCGGATCCGCGCCGTCAAGACGGATTACGGACATCGGCCACTCGACGATCCCTGCTTCCACGTCGTCAAATCCCGCGAAGCTGACCGCTTTCCGGATCGGCGCTTTCGCCATGGCGAACGTATATCTGCCTCCCTGGAAATGCTCGTGCGTCAGGATTGATCCGCCCACGATCGGGAGATCGGCGTTGGAACCGATGGTGTAGTGCGGGAACAGCTTCAGGAAATCCATCAGCCTTACAAATGTCTCCCTGCTGATTTTCATGGGAACATGTTCGCCGGAGAGCACGATGCAGTGCTCATTGTAATATACGTAGGGCGAATACTGCATATACCACTGCTCGCCGCCCAGCGTCAGAGGGATGAGACGGATCGTCTGCCTCGCCGGATGATCCAGTCTTCCGGCATATCCTTCATTTTCCGGGCAGAGAAGACACTGCGGATACGAACTTCCCTTTCTCGTAAGCGCAGCCGCGATCGCTTTCGGATCCTTTTCCGGCTTGGACAGATTGATCGTGATATCGAGTTCGCCGTATTTCGTCGGCGCGACCCATTTTTTATCCTTTTCTATACGGTATCTGCGGATATAGTCAGAGTCACCGGCAAGCTTATAAAAATAGTCCGTAGCTTTCTCCGGATTCTCCGAAAGAAGCGCCCTGAACGTGCGGATCACCTCACCGGGTCTCGGAGTGACACAGCCCATAATCTTCGTATCAAGAAGATCCCGGCTTGCGATTCCTCCGTCGATCACGCCGCGCTCCACTGCATCGTCAAGAAGCAGATCCAAAAGATCTTTCAGCGGCCGTACGTCCTCGCCTTTTGCGTGAAAACCGGAATCCGGAGTGATCCCGAGCACATCGAAAATACTGTTGGCCGCGTAAGTCATCTCCTCGCTGCAGATCAGACCGCAGTCACATGCATAGGCGACAAGGGATTTTACTGCTTCAATTACTCTTTCGTTGTTATCCATACTGGTGGCTCCTTCCGAAGGCGTACATAGGTGATCTGTAAAGCGGATAGTCACAATCCGCTTTACCGCTGTTCTCATTTCTCCTGACCCCCGCTGCGTCTCTTTGGCGAAAGCGGCGTGGCTTTCTTCTCTATGTAAAAATAATGCAGCATCGCGCTGCAAAAATCAATGGCATGAAGCTTTGAAAATATGGATATAAGGGAAGATGCGCGTATCTGGCTTCGCGCAAAATGAGCTGCGCCGTAGCGCAGCTCATATATTGCCATCTGTCATTATTCCGGTTTTATGCCGGACGCTTCTTCATACGAAGTATCCTGCCTTGATATAGCCGGTTTTTCCGTCGTACTTCACCTTAACCCAGTTTCCGGAGTAGGATGCAACGACCGTGACCTTCGCTCCCTCCGGGATAACCGCAATGATGTTATCTGCTGTCGTCGACATGGAGCTTCTCATATTGATTGCGGTCTTCATCGTCTTCGTGGTCGATGTTGTCTTCTGATCTGTCGTGAAATATCCCGCTGCAAGATACCCTACCTTCGTTCCGTAACGCACCTTGTACCACTTGCTGTTGTACTTGCTGATCAGAATGACCGTCGCGCCCTTCGGAACCACGCAGATCCTGTTGCCTGTGCTTACGACCGGCGAACTTCTGAGATAGACGTTCTTTGCGAGAACTCTCGAGTTCGTCGTATCTCCCTTGAAATAGCCGCCCATGATATAGCCGACTTTTCCGCCGAAATAGACCTTGTACCAGTTGACGTTCGCAACCTTCGCGATGACGAAGACTTTCCCTCCCGTCGGAATGACGCGTATCTTGTTTGAGGAGGTCTGCTTCGGTGATGTCCGCATCCAGATCGCCGTCGCGACATACTTGGAATACTTGTTCCCGAACAGATCAAACGGGCTCTTTAGGTATTGTCCCGACACATACCCGGCTTTGCTGCTGTAGGAAATCTTGTACCAGTTGTTGCTCGAAACAGCAGTGATTTTAACGAATTTTCCCTTCGGAACAACTCCGATTACGCTGCCGCTGGTAGACGGCTTTGATCTCATGTTAAGGTTGGCTGATGTGACTCGTGAATCTCCCTTCGCGATCGCAGCGGATACGGGAAGCGCAGTCATCATCAGAACGACAACCATCGCTGCCAGTACGACGGCCGCCTTCAGATTCATCTTTTTCATAGCTCAAACTCTCCTCCGACAAAAAGCATGTGACAGTTAACATAAATATAGCATAGTGTATTTTGCCGCGTCAATTGTCAGCTTCATATTTCTGTAATAATTATGACCGATTCGGAGGCGGGCCCGTCACATTTTCGAAAAAGATTTTTCATGTTATTTCGCGCCCGGAAAAAAGGCGGTCAGACGCTCAGATAGCGCTCCATTAAAATCGAGGAAGCTATATACATGATGACCGAGAATACCAGCGAACCGACCCCGATCACGACAAGCTGTGTTATGCCCTGGCCGGAAGGCAGCGCTCTCAGCATGTAGTTCATCAAAATATTCAGCGCGATAAACAGAACGAATGTCAGGATTCCGTTGAACTTCTTTCCGTTCAGCAGTGCCGACGAGATGATATCCGCAAGGTAGGCGATCGTTACCGTCGCAAGCCAGGACGCAAGCGACGCGAAGATCACCGCTCCGATTCCTGCCGGAGTGATGGGCACTTCAACGCGGAACATATCCAACAGCTCCCGGATTCTCTTCCAGAGCTCGGCCAGCTCGCCGTAACGCGCAAACATCAGGGTGATGTCGAGAAAACCGAGCGCAAAGAAGAATACTCCCGACAGGGCGATCGATATCCCGTTTTCAAGCATCTTGGCACCGACGATCTGGTAGCTGCTCCGCGGCGTCATGAACAGCATATATCCCTGTTTCGTGTTCATATCCCTGTGGAGAGTCAGAACACTCTGAATTCCGATGACCATCACGCCGCCGAAGGCGATCATCACCAGAGTCAGTATCGACACCGGGATGATTTTCTCCCCGGCGCTGCTGTCCTTGAGACAAAGACCCAGGAGGAATGCAAGCTCCGCAACGCCGGTGATGCCCAGAACGATCAGTTTTGTCAGCCATGTCTTTTTGATTTCATATTTAAGAAGCTTTGTCATGCCTGTTTCACCTCCGTATGTCCGTAGATTTCCCTGTAGCGGTCCGCCATGGAAACGCCGTCCGTCAGGCGCATCTCTTCAAGATCCCTCACCTCGACGAGCTTTCCGTATTTGATAAAGACAGCCCTGTCCGCGACCGCTTCCATCTCCTCCACCAGATGGCTTGAAAGAAGAAGCAGCTTGTCCTCCGCCGCCTCGGAAATGATGCACCGCCGGATCTCGTCTCTTGCGAGAAGGTCGATGCCGTTAAATGGCTCATCGAGCATATATACGGAGGCGTCTCTCGCCAGGGTTACTGCGATTTTCAGCTTCGCCGCCATACCGGACGACAGAGTCTTCGTCTTCATTTCTTCTTCCAGTTCCATTTCCCGAAGGAGCTGCCTGTATTTCTCCATGGAAAAATCATCGAAGAAATCCTCGTAGTACTGTCCGACGTCACGGATCGTCATCCAGCTGTAGAAATAGGGCTCGGTCGACATATAGGCCACGTGTTTTCTGCTCTCGAGCCCCACCGGCATGCCCTCGAATGAAACAGTCCCGGAAGTCGGCTTCATAAGGCCCGCCGCCATTTTCATCCACGTGGTCTTCCCGCTCCCGTTGGGACCGAGCATGGCGTAGATATGCCCTTTTTCAAGCTCCATGGACACGTGGTCCACCGCTGTTTTTCCCCCGAATTTTTTGGTCAGTTCCTCACTTTTCAGCATCTTTCCCTCCTTCTGCCGTCTCAAGCATTCTGATCGCGTCCTCTGTGCGAAGACCCAGTCCGTGGATCTCAGCCAGATACGCCCTTGCCGCATCTCCCGCCATCTGCGTCCGCACTTCTTTTATCTTATTCTCATCCTGCGTCACAAATGTTCCCATGCCTCTTTTTGTGGTGCAGATTCCTTCCCTCTCGAGCTCCTGATACACGCGGGCCGCGGTGTTCGGATTAATTCCGTATTCCGCCGCCAGATCCCGTCCTCCGGGCAGCTTGGATCCGGGACTCAGGGTTCCTGCGCAAATCTGGCGCCTCAGCATGGTAGAAACCTGAACCCAGATTGGTATCGTCGGATTATAGTCCACCATGACCTCCTTATCAGCGCGCTTCTGTGTACTATGTTATTAGTACACTATTTCAATATAGATGTCAAGCGTTATTTTCAAATCAATCCTGTACCGGTTCATGCGGGCAGAACGCGCGTCCGGTCTTATCGCGCAAAAAAACGGCGGAAAGCCGCAGCCTTCCGCCTCGTATCATTTCCGGTTTTATTCCGGGAAAATGCTCCCGTCCTCCATATGTCCGTCTCTGTACATCGAGAACTGATCCATCGGATACTTTTTCAGATTTTCGAGAATTCCCCTTCCGTCCGCCTTTGCGAGAAGGTTCTTTCTCGCGCTGCCGACCAGCGCTTCCGCCTGATGCTTCGACGGTCCGCCGATACAGCCTCCCGGACAGATCATTCCCTCGATAAAATCCGCCTCGAGACGGTTCGCCTTAAGCAGCATCAGCGCCTTCTTGCATTCGTCTCCTCCGGCGCATTTCTGCAGCGTGATGGACGAAGTATCCTCTCCCATCTCGCGCATGGCTTCCATGACCGCGTCCGCAACTCCTCCGCTTCCGGCAAAGCGCTTTCCGAAAAGGGACGCCTCCTGGTAATTCTCCTCCACCGGTACGATTTCTATGTCCTTTGAATCGAGCAGCGCCACGATTTCACCATAGGTCATGGCGAAATCCGCGTTGTCCGCTATATTTTCATTGAGCGTTTCACCCTTTTTCGCGATGCAGGGCCCGATAAAGACGGTGACGCAGTCAGGATCCTGCGATTTCAGATAGCGGGATACGGCAACCATCGGCGAAACCGTCGTCGACTTGTTCTCCGCGTACTGCTCCGGGAAATGATGATGAAGCATGGAAATGAACGCCGGGCAGCATGAGGTGGTCATTTTCCGCCCCTCTTTCCTCGCTTCAATCCACTCCTTCGCCTCATAGGCCGCGGTCATGTCTCCGCCGAGACCCACCTCGACCATATCGGCAAAGCCGGCCTTTTTAAGCGCTGCCCTGACAGCCGCCATTCCGATATCCTTCCCGAACTGGCCTTCCGTCGCGGGAGCGCACATCGCGATTACCCGCTTTCCGCTCTTAATCGCCTCGATAACATCGACCGCGTAAATCTTGGATCCGATGGCTCCGAAGGGGCAGTTATGGATGCAGTGTCCGCAGTGGATGCATTTTTCGTCGTCGATCTCGCAGATTCCGTACTCATCGTAATGGATTGCGTCAACCGGGCAGGCTTTCTTGCAGGGACGGATCATATGGACGATTGCGTCGAAGGGGCATGATTTGGCGCACATGCCGCAGTTTTTGCATTTTGTGGGGTCGATCCGCATTTTCGCATCGCCCGGGGAAATGGCGCCGAACCGGCAGGCGTT
The DNA here is from genome assembly GCA_902797075.1 of uncultured Lachnospiraceae bacterium. Taxonomy (GTDB): domain Bacteria; phylum Bacillota; class Clostridia; order Lachnospirales; family Lachnospiraceae; genus Chordicoccus. Next base: position 6,192 of record CADBRO010000044.1, on the reverse strand, counting down.
GAGGCATGCCCTTCCCAGACAGAAGCGGCAGCTGTCCGTCACCGAATACTCCTGAATCGGGCAGTCATCGCAGGCGGCGGGAATGACGGCGACCACATTCTTCGACGACTTTCTGACGTCGGGGTTCATTCCCATGGCGAGGCGTATTCTTCCTCTTACGATTTCCCTCTCCTTGTAAACGCAGCACCGGTATTCCGGCTTCGGGCCGGGACTTACGCTGAGAACAATCTTTTCCCTGTTATCGTGATCCAGCTCGCCTTTCCACGCAAGACGGCACACTTCCCGAAGCACCCGGTGCTTAAGATCGACAAGGCTTTTATCGTTGGTAATCATTGATTGTTGGTTCCTCCGTACGTATTTTTGTGCGCTGATTGGCTTTCCTGACTGAACCTCTATGAGGCAGAGCGGACACTCGCAATCCGCTTCGCTGCCTGCGGATCAGAGCCGTCTGAGAACCGCCCAGATCCCCATCATAAGTTCGGAAGGGATCCATTTTGCCGCAATTCTGTGCAGCGTACACATAATTCCCGGCGTCGAGACGGCAAGTCCGAGCCTGCTGTCATTATAGGATATCGCCGCTACAGTGCTTACCTTGTGGGACAGCGGAAAATGGCGCACTGCTTTCCCGCTGCCGCCGGTATTCTTTGCGACAGGTATGAACTCCGTATCCCTGATCCAGTGCGGGCACACGGCGGTCACCCGGATGCCTCTGCTGAAGAGCTCGACCCGGAGCGCGCGGCTGAAGCGGTAGAGAAATGCCTTCGAAGCCGCGTAAACATTTAAATATTGGAACGGCTGGAATCCGGCTGTAGAACAGATCTGCATAATCCGTCCTCCCGCTTTCATATACGGAAGACAGATGTATGTCATATCGACGGCTGCCCGGCAGTTGAGATCAATCATCCGGTTGCTCTCATCGATGCCGATCTCCTCGTAACTTCCGATTTTCCCGAAGCCGGCCGCATTAATAAGAAGAGCTACCTCCGGCTTCTCTTCCTCCAGCGCAATTCTTATACGGTCCATACTTGCGGTGTCCGTCAGATCCAGACAGAAAATTCTGACCGGAATCGCGGAGTCCGAAGCGACCTCAAGAAGGCGCTCCCGCCTCCGGGCGACAGCCCATATCTCGCCGATATCCGTCTCATGCCTGTTAATCTCGCGGACATACTCTTTTCCAAGTCCGCTGGACGCGCCGGTCACAACCGCGATCTTCATCACTTCTTGCCGTCTGTCCGGTCCTCCTGGCCGGGTTCGTACGCCGGCATGAGGCGGAGCTTATGAAGATTGATCCTGTGAAGACGGTCAATCTTCTCCCTGATTGATTCATCGGCGCAGCGGCCCGTCAGGATATACTCGTCGAGACAGGCGTAAGTGAAGCCCAGCTTCTGCTCGTCGTCGAGACCGGACAGTCCGTCGGAAGGCGTCTTGTGAACGAGTTCCTTCGGAAGTCCGAGGACATCCCCGATCTGATGGACCTCATGCACCAGCAGATGGGAAAGAGGACTGAAATCCCCTGCAGCGTCGCCGTATTTGGTGGAATAGCCGACGTAATCCTCTGAGGCATTGCAGGTGTTGACAACCCGCGCGCCGCCGGGCAGCATCTGTCCCACGGCATAGAGCGTGGTCATGCGGAGCCTCGGCGGCAGGTTCACTCTCGTGTCATTTGTGAGGCCGTCTGTGCCGCAGAGCTCCATAAGGCCGCTGCTTCCGACCAGCATCTCTTCCATCGCCTTAAACGCGCCGCCGATGTTAAGCTCCACGTAAGGAATTCCCAGAAATTCAACCAGCGTTCTCGAATCGGAAATATCGCTCTGGACGCCGTTTGGCATAAGAACCCCGACAACCCGTTCCTTTCCGAGAGCTTCCGCGCAGAGCGCCGCGGCGACACTCGAGTCCTTGCCTCCCGAGATGCCGATCACAGCCTTGCAGCCGCTGCCGTTCTCCTCGAAATACTTCCGGATCCATGCGACAATTTCATCTTTTGTTTTTCCCGGATCTGTGAGCATAGGTATCTCCTTTATCTCATCTTCATGACGTTTTCATCTATAGTAAAGCGGACATTCCGCTTCATTTCATGTTCATAAACTCCAGCATCTCATCTATCCAGCCTTCCGCGGATGTTCCAATGCCGATACTGCAGCCGTGTTCTCCCTGGGGATAAACAATAAGCCTGCTCTCAATTCCCGCATCCGAAAGCGCTTTTCCCATCCTCTCCGCGTTGTCCGGCGGTACGAGCGAATCGTCCGCGCAGGTCCATATAAACGTCTTCGGATAAGTACCGTCGACCTGCTTCTCAATCGAAAGATGCTCTCTTAATGTCTCGTCGCCTCCCGTCAGAGCCTGGAAGCTCGGTTCATGCTGATTGGAAAGGAAGCTGATGACCGGATAGCACAGGCAGACCTTGTCCGGTCTCACGGAGATATCCCTGTATTTTTCACAAAGATCCGGTCTCATTTCCGCAAGATCCGCAAAGAGAGCTTCCGCGATTTCCGTACGGAGAGCCGCCGTCGAAGCGCAGAGATGGCCGCCCGCGGAATAGCCCAGAATCATCAGGTTGTCCGGATCAATTCCGTATTCCTTTGCGTTCGCTCTCACATGAAGAATCGCGAGCGCCAGATCTTCCTGCGGCTTTGGCCAGCGGTTGGGGCTGTAACGGTAATTCAGGATAAACGCTTTATATCCCCCTTCGATCAGTCTCTGTGCTGTCTTTACGCCTTCACTTGAAAATGCGAGATTTTCGTATCCGCCTCCCGGGCAGACGATGACGGCCGGTCTGATTTCATCCGGCTGGTTTTTAAGAATCATAAGGGCTGAGGAACAGACATCATTGGTATCAACCGTAAACTTCTCATCGCTGACCCAAAGCGGAACCAGATCCCAGTAGATTTCAGAATCCAGAACCATGTTCGCGTCATTTATGAAATCCTGCGCCGGGAAAGGGAAACCCCAGGGCATCATAAAGGAATCCGCCCACTCCTTAAGCGGCTTTCCCCTAAGATTCTCCGGAACGAGCTGTACCAGCGATTCCGGGAAGAACAGCGCGATCTGAGACCCTGCACCCTTAAGTATTTCATTCATGGAATTTTCTGATGTGAATTTTCTGTCTGCCATATCTTAAGTCTCCTTTTCTCCCTGCGGGGCAAGCAGCAGCTGATTATTCGATGATCCGAGATTCTCAACAGATTCAACATAGCCGGATACGTCCGATATGTATGTTCTTGACCGGTACATATCGATTGGGTTTATCCTGTTAAAAACCATAATTCCGCTCTTCATGACCGATACCGTATCATTCATATTCACATTGATATAATACGGGGAGCTTGCGATATAATCGGACAGAAGGCTGTAAACTATGATGCAGTCAATACCCTCAAACTGCTCGATATCATTTTCTTTAAGATGAACGATACGTGTATTGATAACCTCAAGATAGTCCTTGCAGGCTAATCCCTTTTTCCTGCTGCTTGCATATTCTTCGCGCCAGGCGTTTGCGATGAGGCCGTTTGCCCTCCCTAGCATTTCACTTTTATCCTCTTCATCGTTCGTTTCTCCGGCTGCAGGAATAGTGCTTTCGGACGCTTCCGCAAAAGCCGCTGCGTCCTCCGGCACACTGCTTTCCGATGCCTCCGCAAAAAACGGGCAGCAAAAAACCGCGGCTGTGAGCGCCGCTAAGAAAACCCGCTTCGTTAATCTTTTTCTCATCACGATCATCCTCCGCTTTGTGATCCGCCCCCTTGGCGTTTCGCGTTAATTATATCATGAATCTGTCGATTCATGATCGATATGCGCGGGGCTGTCGCCCCTTAACGCTTCGCGTTGATTATATCATGAATCTGTCGATTCATGATCGATATGCGCGGGGCTGTCGCCCCTCAACGCTTCGCGTTGATTATACCATGAATCTGTCCGTTCATGGTCAGATATCCTCATTCACCTCCAACAATTATTTGCCTTTTTTGCCGAATCTGAGATAATGTTTTTAAGAAGCCCCGGCACGGCTTCCGGGGTGCACAGTCAGGAAGGATGGTATAAGTGCTATGAAAGTGTTCAAATGTGAAAAATGCGGAAAAATGCTTCTCACCATGATCGACTCCGGATGTATCCCCTATTGCTGCGGAGTAGAAACCACGCTTCTTAAGGCCAACACCACGGACGGCGCTCTCGAAAAGCACGTACCCGCCGTCAGCATCGACGGTTCAAAGGTCAGCGTACAGGTCGGCGAAACCGCTCATCCGATGATGGATGCTCACTATATCCAGTGGATCGCGCTTGAGGGCGAATCCGGCGTTTCCGTAAAATACCTGAAACCGGGAGACGCTCCCTGCGCGGAGTTTTACACCGGTCCGGAAGAAAAGCTCTGCGCAGTCTATGAATACTGCAATCTTCACGGTCTGTGGAAGAAAGACCTCGCGTAAGGCCGGAGGCTGACGGAATGAATTATGATCAGGTTTTAGCAGCCGCAAGAGCCACGGTCGGACCTTACTGCAGGGCTTGTCCTGTCTGCGACGGCAGGGCCTGCGGCAATACGATTCCCGGTCCCGGCGCGAAGGGTCTCGGAGTCACTGCCATAAGGAACTACGATGCCTGGCAGCGGATCAGCCTCAATATGGACACGCTGTCCGGCGGTGAGACGGTCGATACATCCTGCGAACTCTTCGGAAGAAAATTCTCTCTTCCCGTATTCGCAGGTCCGGTCGGCGCGGTAAATCTTCACTACGGAAAAAAATACGACGATCTCTCCTACAACCGCACCCTGATCTCCGCCTGCGCGGATCTCGGCATCGCGGCATTTACGGGAGACGGCACCAATCCGGACATCGTGACCGCCGCCTGCGAGGCGATCCGTGAATCCGGCGGCATCGGCATCCCGACGATTAAGCCTTGGGACTTAAGAACCGTCAGCGAAAAGATGGAACTGGTCCGTCAAAGCGGTGCCTTCGCCGCCGCGATGGACATCGACGCGGCGGGACTGCCGTTCCTTAAAGGGCTTACTCCCCCTGCCGGAAAAAAGACGCAGGAGGAACTGGCGGAAATCATCAAAAGCGCCGGCGTACCGTTTATCGTAAAGGGCGTCATGACTGCCCGTGCCGCGGAGAAAGCCGCTGATGCAGGAGCTTCGGCCATCGTTGTGTCCAACCACGGGGGAAGGGTTCTTGACCAGTGCCCGGCCACCGCGGAAGTGCTGTCCGAAATCGTCTCAGCTGTCGGCGGCAAAACCAGCGTCCTCGTCGACGGCGGAATCAGATCCGGAATTGACGTATTTAAAGCTCTGGCTCTCGGAGCAGACGCGGTCCTTATCGCGCGTCCGTATGTCACGGCCGTCTACGGCGGCGGATCTGATGGCGTGAAAGCGTACACCGAAAAGCTGTCTGACGAGCTTCGCGACGCGATGTTTATGTGCGGAGCCGGAAGTCTCGGCGGCATTTGCCCCGATATGATCCGGACCGGCACACGGTGAATCAGCTTTATACGGAACAGTAGAAACGACGGAGCTGCACATGCGGCTCCGTCTTACTTATCTTCTTTCTGATCCTTCCCCGCCTCGATGGGCTCGGGAAGGGGACTTTCCCGGCATGACACAGCAGAAAATTTTACTTGTAGAACAATCGCTGTTTTCTTATACTCTTTAGAAAGCAGTTTTTCACGGGAGAATCATCTTTGGAATTCATCAGAAAAGTCATTCAAATCTATATCGAGCGATGGCCGTGGTTTCTTTCGCTGGTCGGCGAACAGCTGAAAATCTCGCTGATCTCCGTTTTGCTTGCAGGCACGATCGGACTTCTGCTCGGAATCCTCATCTCGGAACACCGGAAAATGGCAGAGCCGGTCATGGCCGTCTGCAACCTCTTCTACACGATCCCCGCGATCGCGCTTATCGGTCTTCTCATTCCGCTGATCGGAATCGGTGAAAAAAATGCCATTGCCGCGATCGTTCTCTACGGAATCATGCCCATGGTGCGAAATACATACACAGGCCTTACCGGGGTCGACGCGGGTACGATTGACGCAGCTACAGGTCTTGGCAGCACGAAATTCCAGCTGCTGGTCCGGATCCGGCTTCCGCTCGCTGCCGCCGTCATTTTAGCGGGCCTTCGGAACGTAGTCGTCATGTCGATCGCGACCGGTTCCATCGCGGCCTTCGTCGGAGGAGGCGGACTCGGAGAAGCGATTTTCCGCGGTATAACCATG
>CADBRO010000043.1 GCA_902797075.1 uncultured Lachnospiraceae bacterium | reverse complement strand
TCCTCCCGGGTCCGTCCGGTATCCGACGCAAGATCTGTCAGCGCGACCGGATCTTCCGTACCGGACTTGATTTTAAGTTCACAAAGATCAGAAAGCGAACAGCTCTGCTTTCTTTCGAACTCCCTGATCACCCCGGGATCCAGACGCTTTTTCCTCGCGTCACCGGTGTCAAGCACCACGCCTCCGCCTATGGTCTCCATCGGACTGTAAAAACGAACGACAAACCGGTCGCCTCTCCGCACCGCGGTCTTTTCTTCACAGACCAGCTGCGCAAAGCCGCTCTCACCGGGTTTCAGTTCATCACGGTCCATAAGATACGCCCTGCAGACGAGCCTGGCCGTCCCGATAAACAGATGCAGCCGCTCCCGGTTCCGTATAACCCGCTTTGAATCCGGCAATACCCGAAGAACCGCTTCGATTATAACGGCTGCCTTCATGCTTCCTTCCGGTGCGATCACGCAGCCCCTCCGGATCGCTTCCTTCGCAATGCCCGGGAGATTGAGCGCCGTTCTCTGACCCGCCTCGCAGATTCCCGTGTCCTTTTCATGGACCTGGATACTTCTCACCCTGCAGGGAATCCCGTCAGGGTAAATACACAGATTATCGCCTGCGGCGATGCTTCCCGAAAGAAGCGTTCCCGTAACCACGGTTCCGCTTCCCGGAACTGTAAACACGCGGTCGACCGGAAGCCTTGGAATACTGTGAATTTCCTTTTGCAGACCGCCGCCGTCCGCCATCTCGTAAATCAGGCTCCGAAGCTCGTCGAGTCCTTCTCCTGTGACGGAGGAAACCCTGACGGCCGGCGCATTTTCAAGGATGGTTCCTTTCAGCTCTTCCCTTGTTTCCTTCTCGACAATATCTATCCATTCTTCGTCCTGAAGATCGCATTTGCTGAAGACGATGATGGCCTTCCTCACGCCGAAAAGCTCGATAATATCCAGGTGTTCCCTTGTCTGGGGCATCACGCCTTCATCTGCGGCGATTACCATAAGAACAAGGTCCATACCGCAGACTCCCGCTGCCATATTCGCGATGAATTTCTCATGTCCCGGGACATCGATAATTCCGCACCTGGTTCCGTCTCTCAGATCAAACCAGGTAAAACCGAGATCAATGGTTATCCCGCGCTTTTTTTCTTCCTTCAGACGGTCCGTATCTCTTCCCGTCAGCGCTTTTATAAGCGCTGTCTTCCCGTGATCGATATGGCCGGCGGTCCCGATGATGATGTGCTTCATCCGGGCACCCCGCAAAACATCTCTGCAATCAGGCCGAACTCATCGTCCGCTATGGTCCGTACATCAAGCCAGACGGCGTCCTCCTCGATCCGCCCGATCACAGGCACCGGCATCCGGAGCATCCGCCTGGAAAGCTCAGCCGTACTGATTACCAGCGGTTTTATCACCACAGCGTGCCCGGGAATCTCCTCTTCGGGAAGCGCTCCGCCGCCCGCCCTTGATGACGTCTCTCTTACCTCAACCGAAATTCCCCGGCAGGCCCCTTTAAGCATCTCCGAGAGCTTTTCCGCTCTCTTCTTTGATGATCCCGGCGTTTCGCCAAGCATGCGAAGTACGGGAATCCGCGCCGGCACCTGAGCCGGATTCAGGTATTCCGTAAGAATAAGTTCCAGAGCGGCGGCAGTAAATTTGTCAACACGGACAGCGCGGGCAAGCGGCTGCTTTTTGATTTTATCAATCAATTCTTTCCGCCCGACGATGATCCCGGCCTGCGGTCCTCCGAGCAGCTTGTCGCCGCTGAAGCAGATCACGTCCGCGCCGGATCTGACCGCCTCGCCGACAGTCGGCTCATGCTCAAGTCCCAGCTTTTCGAGATCAAAAAGCACGCCGCTTCCGAGATCCTCTATGACAGGAATGTTCCGTTCCGTGGCAATCTTTTTCAGCTCCGGCACGCTGACGCTGCCGGTAAAGCCGTGAATCCTGTAATTGCTGGTGTGCACCTTGAGGATCGCCTTTGTTTCATCCGTAAGCGCGGCGCTGTAATCCTCCGGATGGGTTTTGTTTGTTGTTCCGACCTCTTTTATATATGCTCCGCTTTCCTCGATGACATCGGGAATACGGAATTTTCCGCCGATTTCGACGAGCTCGCCTCTTGAAACGATAACTTCACCGTCTTTTGCAAGCGTCCGGAGAACAAGCAGCACCGCGGCGGCGTTATTATTCACAACCGTCGCGCTTTCCGCTCCCGTAAGGACGGAAAGCAGCTTTTCAATTCTGGCAGTACGTTCCCCGCGGACACCATTTTCAAGATCATATTCAATACTGGCATATCCCGATACCGTCCGGACAAGCAGGGATGCGATGTCCTCCGGAAGCGGAGCCCGCCCCAGATTTGTGTGGAGCACGGTTCCTGTCCCGTTGATGACGCGCCGGATTGCCGGTGTGAACATGTTCCGCACCCTTGTTTCGATACGACCTGAGAGTTCGGAAAGGGATTTTTCAAATGCTTTCCGTTCTTCCTCCCCGGCAGCTGAAGCCAGCGCCCGAAGCGCGCCGAGCTCCTCCCGCAGCGCCAAAAGAACGGCTTCCCTTCCGAACAAACCCGTCAGAGTGCGCATCGCATCCGATTCCATGACCGTATCGACTTTTGGTATCTTTCTGTACAGATCAGCTTTCCAATCCATTGACAGCCTCCCCGGACGAATATCTGGCGCTTACGAACTTAATCAGCCTTTTGCAGCTTTCAGACGGCTGGTTCACAGAGCTTATAACCATATTGACGTCTCGGAACGCACCTTCTTTTCTAAGCGGCAGCATCCGTATTTCTTTTCTTTTTGCTGCTTCCTCACACGCAAGTCTCGACAGAATCGCGATCCCGGTCCCCTCGCGGACAGAAAGCAGTATCGCGCCGGTGTTGTTGATGCGGGCGACGATGTGAAGTTCAGAAGGATCGATCCCCATTTCCTTGAGGAGCTTCTCCGCTTCCCTCTGTGTTCCGGATCCGCTGCCCCGCAGAATCCACGGTTCGGCGGCGATCCATGAAAGGTCACCGGGATCCTCCAGCTTCTTGCGGTACTTCGGAGTATTCGGCACTGCCAGCACAAGCTCGTCCCGGAAAAACGGGATATACCGGACATTCTTTACGCCAAATACCGTGCCGCAGAAGCCGATTTCGGCCCTGTGTTCGGAAATGTCGCTCACAACGCCTCTGCTGTCCGTCTCATTGACCCGGAATTCCACATTCGGCGAAAGCCGGCTGAAATGGGCGAGAATCTCCGGAAGGAGATATGTCCCCGGAATTGAGGAAGCGGAAACGACGATCTGCCTTGTTCCTTCGTCTGCATCAGAGAACTCGTTCTCCAGTTTTTCTGCGAGCTCGACAATCTCTTTCGCGTAAAGGTAAATCTTCTGTCCGTCCTCTGACAGTTCGACCTCTTTCGTTGTCCGGACAAAAAGCTCCCGCCCGAGCTCAGCTTCCAGCTTGCTGATATAGGCGCTGATCGTAGGCTGGGTGAGATACATCTCCTTGGCGGTTGCCGAGAAGCTTTTATTATTCGCTATTTTGACAAATGCTTCGAGCTGCCGAAGATTCACGGGTTTCTCCTTATACACTTCAGCCCGGAACCGGCGGATACCCCATTTCCGCTGATCCCGGGCGTCATATTCTGGCGGAAGCGTATGAGAATTGAACTCATCCGGGACGTCTCCGCCCCACACCGGTTTTGAAGACCGGGAGACACACCAGCGCCTGTCCGCTCCCTGACTACTAAGCAAAGAAAATTCTATCATCTACGGACGCGGAGTGTCAACGCGGCGCGGTTCCGCATCCCTCCTGTCAGGCTTCCGCGATCTCCCTGACCGCGCGCACAGCGCAGTCCGCCTCTTCCTCCGTATTGAAATACGAGAAGCTGAACCTGACCGCCCCCTGCGAGACCGTTCCGAGCGCTTCGTGCATAAGCGGCGCACAGTGAGCGCCCGGCCGGGTCGAGATGCCGTAGTGCTCCGAAAGTTCGTCGCTTACTTCCGAAGAATCATAATCCCGGATATTGAGGGCGACGATCGGGCATCGTTCCTCGTCCGCAAAATCCCCGTAAATCGTGACGCCCGGCGTATCCTTTACACCATCGTAAAACCTGCGCATAAGCCCCAGTTCCTTCTCCCGGATCCTGTCCATGCCCGTCTCACTGATATAGTCGACCGCTGCCAGAAGCCCCGCGATTCCGTGGCCGTTCAGAGTCCCCGCCTCAAGAGCAGCCGGCATCTCGGAAGGATGTGTCTTCAGGTATGTCTGTATTCCGCTTCCTCCGGTTACAAGAGGTCTCACCTCTATTCCCTCCCTGACATACATGCCTCCGGTTCCCTGAGGCCCGAGGAGACTCTTATGGCCGGTGAAGCAGAGAATATCTATCCCTGTTTCCTGAACGTCAATCGGATATACGCCTGCTGTCTGGGATGCGTCCACGATAAAAAGGCATCCGTGCCGCTTCGCGATGCTGCCCACCCGCCGGATATCGACGAGATTACCCGTCAGGTTGGAAGCATGGGTACAGATCACGGCTTTCGTCTTTTCCGTGATCAGCCTGTCAAATTCCGCGTAATCGATTCTCCCAAGCCTGTCCGCAGGAACAAAAGAGACATCGGTTCCC
>CADBRO010000042.1 GCA_902797075.1 uncultured Lachnospiraceae bacterium | reverse complement strand
TGTCAAGAGTCGGATCTGAGCACCGCATTTTCGCGCTGCTCTTTTTTATTCTTCTTTGCTGCATCGGAGTGCTTTCAAAGCACCGGTCATTTATGCATTCTTTCCTCGGAATGCTTCTGCTTGCTTCCTGTGTCTATGTCCTTTATCCGGAGCTCGCGCCGTATTTTCTGGCAGGTTTTGCTTCCCATCTGGCGCTGGATTTTCTGAACCGGCGGGGAGAGATGCTGCTGTTTCCCATGAGAAAGAGGTATTCCCTGAAAATCGCGGGATCGGACGGTCTTTTAAACAAGGTCCTTCTGATCGCGGGGTTCGCTTTTCTTATCATCGTCATTTATACATCGCAGCCATTTCGTGAGCTGCTTGCAAGAACAGGAGAAATTATATGATGCCGACTGCCTGCGCAGTACTGAAAAAAGGAGCCGGACGCCTGCTGAAATCAGGCGGCATGTGGATTTTTGATAATGAAATTGCTGAAATCCGGGGGACCTGCCTGAACGGAGATCTTGTTAAGGTCTCGGATTTTGACGATTATCCTCTCGGCACGGGCTTCTTGAATATGAATTCCAAAATCCGGATCCGCATGATGACGAGAGATCCTGAGGCGGAGATTGACAGCGCATTTCTTAAAGCGCGTCTTCAAAATGCCTGGGAATACAGGAAAAAGACGGTCGACACATCCAGCTGCCGCGTCGTATTCGGAGAAGCGGACCTTCTTCCGGGCATAACCATCGACAAATATGAGGACGTCCTCGTGGTAGAATCCCTCGCCCTCGGAATTGACCGGATGAAGGAGCAGATCGTGGATCTCCTTAAAGAAGTTCTGGCCGCGGACGGCATCGCCGTAAAGGGCGTCTATGAGCGGAGCGACGCGAAGGAGCGCGAAAAGGAAGGTCTTCAGAGAGTCAGGGGCTTTATCGGGGATCCTTTTGATACGGAAGTACAGATGATCGAAAATGGCGTTCGTTATTTCGTGGATGTGAAGGACGGACAGAAGACCGGATTCTTTCTGGATCAGAAATATAACCGGCTTGCCATACAGCCCCTCGCGAAAGGGGCTTCGGTGCTCGACTGCTTTACGCATACAGGGTCGTTTGCGCTGAATGCGGCTTACGCCGGAGCGGGTCAGGTGACCGGCGTGGATGCGTCGGAAGCAGCTGTTTTGATGGCTCGCAGAAACGCGGCTCTCAACGGATTTTCAAATGTGGAATTTGTGAAGGCGGATGTGCTGGAATATCTGCCGGAGCTTGTAAAAGAAGGACGCAATTATGACCTGGTAATTCTTGATCCCCCTGCCTTCGCGAAGGCAAAATCGAATGTCAGGAACGCGGTCAGGGGCTACCGGGAGATCAACAGGAACGGAATGAAACTGGTAAAGCCGGGCGGGTATTTCGCAACCTGCTCCTGCTCCCATTTTATGACCAGGGAACTGTTCGAGGAAATGCTGAAAAATGCCGCGCGCGACGCGCACGTCACGCTGCGGCTTGTGGAGGCCAGGGCACAGTCGCCGGATCATCCGAGACTTTTTTCCCAGGCTGAGACTTACTATCTGAAGTTTTATATATTCCAGGTGACGGACAGCCGCTATTAAAAGTCTACGTCCATGAGAACGCTGATGGTCCAGCCCGGAAACTCTTTCTGAAGATCGCTGACAATCGCCTGATAGACGGCGTCGCGGTCCGGAATATCGTAGTCGATGATGACGTCGCAGCCAAAGCTCTTTGCATCCGGATCGGCGTGGAAGCCGTGAATCTGGAGAACTCCGTCGTGGGTCCGGATGATCTCGGTTACTTTTCCGCGCAGATCCTCATGTGCAGGATCAGTGGCGTAAACACCGATACCGGTCAGAACGACGCCGTGCTTAAGAAACACGTTTTCAGCGATTCTTCTGTCCATCTGATCGATATCAAACGCACTAAGATTCCCGGGAACCTCCACATGCACGGAACCGAGGAGCTTATCCGGGCCGTAGCTGTGAAGTATCAGATCGTAAGCGCCGCTTACGTATTCATCCTCGCAGATGGTTTTGCGGATGTCGGCCATCAGATCCCGGTCCATCCTCTTGCCGAGGATTTCATTGGTTGTATCAAGAATCATCTCGATGCCGGCCTTAATGATGAAAACGGCGATCAGAACGCCGACAAATCCCTCGAGATTAAATCCGGTAAACTTGAAGATCAGGGCGCTCGCGAGAACGGAAGCGGAGAGCACCGCGTCGAACAGGGCGTCTGAGCCTGAAGCGGCAAGTGCAGCGGAGTCAACACGTTTGCCTGTCGCTACGATAAATCTGCCGAGAAGGATTTTCACTGCGACCGCCAGTGCGATGATGATGAGAGAGGTCGCCGAATAGTCCGGACTTGAAGGATGAAACAGTTTTTTAACGGATTCGATACCGGAGGTGATGCCTGCATAGAGGACGATCACTGCGACGATCATCGCACTCAGGTATTCAATTCTTCCGTGCCCCAGAGGATGTTTCTTATCCGGTTTTCTGTTTGCCAGCGCTGTTCCGATGATTGTGATCACGCTGCTTAAGGCGTCGCTCAGGTTGTTTACCGCATCCAGCACCACGGCGATGGATCCGGATATGAAGCCGATAATTGCCTTTACTGCGGAAAGCATGATGTTTGCCAGGATGCTTATGATGCTGGCGCGGATGATGGTTTTTTCCCTTGTATCTGAGGAACCCATACTATTTTCTCCTTAGGTAGTATTTAAGACAGCCTTTTGGGCTGTCCGTTTTGTATTATAATACCATTATTTCGGCATAACAACTATGGGATGAATACCCGTGTTCTGTTATAATGACAGCATCAACAGGAGGTTGACATTAAGATCAGAGGAGGAGCTGAAGATATGAAAAAGACAATTCGCCTTTTGGCGCTTACGGCCTGCATGCTGCTTTTATTCCTGCTTCCGGTCAGCGTCAGTGCGGGACGGATGCACGCGACGGCGGCAAACGGAGCGACCGTATACTTCGCGGTTGACGATACGATTTATACTCTCAATTCAAAGACGGGAACCTATAAGAAAATAAGAAAATTCGGAAAGCCCTACTATATCGGCGATTTGTCCTACCATAACGGTTATGTTTATTTTTCCGGAAATTATTACCGGGGATCCGACGGCGACGAGACCTATGTCTGCCGCATGAAGAAGGACGGCACCGGTTTTAAGAAGCTTGCCTGCGGCTATTATCCTAAGATTTACGGCGGGAAGCTGTATTATATTCAGGCATCTGTCAAGTGGTACGGCTCAACGCCGGTCACCAGCCCCACCGGAGTCGGCAGCATGAGCGTTGACGGAACGGGGAAAAAGACGCTTACGAAGTTCACTTCCCAGTATCCCTACAGCTACGGAATTGTCATCGCAAGCGGCAGACTCTTCTATATCTGCGACGGGAAGCTGAATGTCATGATGACTTCGGGATTGGGAAAAAAGGCGCTTGGACCCTGCCAGGGAATGACGACGGATGGCACCTATGTATACTGTTATGACGAGTCCTCCGTATACAAGGTATCTCTTGGGGGAACGAAGGTCAGGCTTTTTGCGAGACACAAGAATTCCTACGGGACGGCGCTGACGAGAGTACTCGCGGCAAAGAACGGGATACTTTTCCTCGGTGACGTGGGGTATGGATCCGGATCCGGTTTCTTCAAGTACAACGTTAAGACCAAAAAGCTCACGAAAATAGGATCCTATGCCATCACGCAGATGTCCTTAGGCAGCGGTCCGTATGCGGCGGTTCACCGTTATACGGGAGGCTCCAAATATAATTTTGCCGCGGGGAGAATTACGACGTCGGGCAAGAGCTATAAGACCATCGCATCGTATTACCGCTCATAAAGAATACGGTCTTTACACTGGGCATATCTGTAAAACAAAAGATGAAAACGCCTGCGGACGAAGGTCCGCAGGCGTTTTGCATTGTATCAGATCTGTTGTTTAAGCATCAGCCCTTCAGCAGGTTAATGGCATCCTGCAGGAGAAGCGTGATGGTCGAGGGATCGGCAGCTCCGCCGTCCACCAGCTGCTTTGCGCTCGAAATTCGGGCGGCAGCCTGTTCATTGACTGCAGACACAAGATCAAGCTCTGTCTGGAGTATTGTGCTGACCTCTGCTTTCTTCTCCGAAAGATCCACATTCGCAAGCGTTGCGATGGTGTTTTCAAGAATGGATGCAAGCGTTGCCGGGTCTGTATTGCTTCCGGCCGAATCGTCTGCCGGAGCGGCTGTCTCTTCAGGAGCTGTGCCCTCTGCAGGAGCTGTGCCTTCTGCAGGAGCTGTGCCTTCTGCAGGAGCGGTGGTCTCTGCAGGAGCTGTGCCTTCCGCCGGGGCAGCGGCTTCCGCGTCAGCGTCCTCTCCGGAGAGAACCGTTTCATCCGCAGCAGTTCCGGAAGCGGTCAGATAACTGATTTCATAGATCTCTGTCGGATCATCCTTGCTGTAGTTGGTTCTCGCGATAAGATATTTGCCGTTTGCGGAAACGGAATAATCATAGTAACCCGAGAGCAGAACATTTCCGTGCCAGTCAAGCAGATCATCCGTGTCGCCGTCCGCTTCAAGCAGGAAACCGCTCGCGTAGTTGCACTGGCGCAGCCCTGTAACGGAGCGCGGCAGAGATGTTTCTGTACCGTCTGCTGAAAGGAGCAGGAACGATCCGTCCGGATTCTGATAATATGCCGTCGCGCCTCTTACGGTGAGCGCGTCTGCGCTGTAGATCGGCTCACAGGTCACAGTGCCGCCATTTACCATATATCCGAGCTTTCCGCCCTCCTGGAATGCGTAATAACCGCCGGCTCCGTAGCTGGTATCGCCCTCCTCGGTGAGAGGCCTGTTGGAGCTTTCGTCAATATCTTCAAACAATGCGGGAACGACTATTTCGCCCGAGGTATTGACGAGACCGAGCTTTCTGCTGCCGTCTTCCTGGTCTATGCCGAATTTTGTGAGGCCGCCGTGGACGGGGTAGATGACGTCTGCAAATGGTTCCGTAACAGCGTTTCCGAGACCGTCGTACAGCGCGTATTTTCTTGTTTCGCTGTCATAGACGGAGGAGTAGCTGTTCTTCAGAAGACCCGAGAAATCATACAGGCTGTCGCCGGTTTTGACAGCGTTGAACGAGCTGTCATATGTGGTGACGGTTTCGTTCTTGCGGCCCCGGAGATTCAGGTAATCGCCCCGGCTCGCGTAATCTTTATAATCGGATCTTGTAAGATTTGCTACGCAGGTTCCCGTATCGCCGTTTAAGTAATAGATGTCGACCGTATCGATCAGGTAGTAACCGTCTGAGGAATAATCGTAATTTTCGCCGTCTGCCGGCTTTACGCGTATACCTGCCGCCCAGTGATCGCCGATGAGATCCGCCGTGTCATATTCTGTCGGAACAATCACAGCGCCGGAAGCGGACATGACGCCGGTGCCGCCCTGGGCGCCGACTACACGGATAATACTGCCGTTGCCGTAGAACCTGTCCTGATAGTCGTAACCGGAGATCAGATTGCCGGTGATATCGGCAACCGCATAGTTTGTTCCGTCAGTAACCGTAAGCAGGTTGGTTCTGGAGAGGCTTCGTGCGCCGGTTACCTCGTTAATCTTCGTAAGAGTGACTTCAGTCACAGCGTCGGGACTTGCCGGGACGGATGCTGCGGGAGCCGCTGCTTCCGCAGTCTCTTCCGGTGCTGCTGCCGGTTCGGGTTCCGCGGCAGCGGGAACTTCTTCCGGTGCAGGTTCAGCTGCAGCAGGAGCTGCGGGAGCCGGCGCTGCTTCTCCGTCAGTCAGATAACTGACCTGATAGATTTCATCCGCTGCATCTGATGACCAGGGAACTAAAGCACAGATGAAGTTTCCGTCCGAGGAGATTGAGTAGTCGTAATAGCCGGAGAGAAGAACATTTCCGTGCCAGTCAAGAAGATCGTTGCTTTCGCCGCCGGCCTCAATAAGGAAACCGTCCGAATAGTTCATGACGTTAAGACTCGTGTATTCGCGCCCGAGAGTTGTCTCGACGCCGTCCGCAGCGATCAGCTTATAGGAGCCGTCCGGATTCTGGTAGTAAGCGACCGCGCCACGGATGTCAAGCGCATCCGCGTTGTAGAGCGGCTCGCAGACAATTTCTCCGCCGGCGAGTGCGTAGCCGAGATTGTCCCCGATCTTGATGGCATAGTAGCCGTGGCT
Organism: uncultured Lachnospiraceae bacterium; assembly: GCA_902797075.1. Taxonomy (GTDB): domain Bacteria; phylum Bacillota; class Clostridia; order Lachnospirales; family Lachnospiraceae; genus Chordicoccus. Next base: position 41,381 of record CADBRO010000042.1, on the reverse strand, counting down.
TCCGAAACGGGTATTCTCGTTGTTTTCATCCTTCGGCCCCGAATAGGAAAGGCTGATGTCATCGAATGCCGCAGGAAGCACTTCCGCGCCGGAGGTGTTGACAAGACCGACCTTTCTTGATTCGCCGTCCTCGGAATTGATGCCGAACTTCACACAGTCGCCGTATACAGAGTAGATGATGTCAGCGAACGGAGCTGTAACAGCTGTGCCGTTTCCGTCATAGAGGGCGTATTTTCTGGTGTCTCTGTCGTACTCGCTGTAATAGCTTTTTGAAATAAGGCCTGTGAAGTCGCCCATCGAAGTGGCATCCGTCTTCACGACACTCATGGTTTTATCATAGGTCGTGATGTTGTCATCTTTGCGGTTCGAGAGATTGAGATAGCCGCCGTTACCGCGGGCATCCTTGAATTCCGGCCGTGTCAGAGTAGCAACGAGGGTTCCTGTTCCGCCTTCGACGTAGTAGATATCAGCGGTATCGATCAGGAAATAGCCGCCGTCATAGTCTGAGTAATCATAGTGTTCCGCATCTGCCTTCGTGAGGTTGATGCCGACCGCCCAGTTCGTACCGACCGCATAGGCATCAGGGTAGATGGCAGGCACAACTTCCGTTCCGTCGGCTGTGATAATTCCTCTGGAACCGTCATCTCCGAGGGCAACCCGGATCAGCGTATAGTCCTGACGGAAATTATCGGTGTATTTGAAATCCGTGACAGGATTTCCGCCTACATCCGTCAGCGCATATTTGCCGGATCCGGAAGGATCCTTCACCCGAAGGAGAGATGATCCGCCGGAGATAAAACCGGAAACATCCATGATGTCGGTAACCTTTGTAAGAGCAACTCCCGTAACGACGCCCTCTGCCTTCACCGGCTCCGGAGCTTCGACTACTACGGTCTCGCCGAGAGCTTCTTCGTTGGTAGCGGTAATATTGGCGTCATCGCCCATAACCTCATCGTTGGTCTCGCGAAGTACGCTGTTGGCCGGAAGTACGTCTTCCGCGCTCAGATCCTCAAATGTATCCTGGATCGGATCCGTGATGCCGGCTTTGCTTACGATATTATTGGTAACTCTCTGAAGGGTGACCTTCATGGCGTTATAATCGTAATTCATCTGGCTCAGACGGTTTCCGTAAGCGTAAAGCTTTTCTCTGTCTTCGCCGCCAAGCTGCTGCGGTGCCGTGATGCCGGAATTCATCGCGAGCTTGTCAAGCTGGTCCTCGAGACTTTCAAGGGTATTGTCGACAGCCGAGGTGGCTTCTTCATTGTCGCGGATGATTCTGATTTTTATGTCATTTACGACAAGCGTCGCGCCGTCCTGACCGATTTTTTCGCCGATTTCATTGGTCGTTTTGGTCTCGATGACGGCCATTTCTTTCTTATCCTCGTCGAGCGTTTCGCCGCTCGCCGATTCGTAAGCCATGAGAACGCCTGTCAGGGCTCCGGTTCCGGAAACCATAAACGGCGCGGATGTAAGAACCTCGCAGTTCGCGACGCCGGAAGTGGAGAGCGCGCCGGAGATACGTTCGCTGGTTACGATATTCATATTCGCTGTCTTCGCCTGAATACCGCCTGAAGAAGTCGGATTAATCAGGGCGCAGCTGTATGTGTGAGTTCCGATCTGCTCCGGCGTGTACTGGCCGTCCAGCAGTCTGTGCTCGTCCGCATTTGTTACGGTTATGATAGCGGCGTCGCCCTCAGCGATGTTGAAGTAATCGAGAATGTAGTTCCGCTGTTCCTCCGTCAGATCGGCTCCCAGTGTGATGACCTTGTACGAGTCAGCCTGTACAGGGACGATTTGGATCTGCGAGGCGATGATCGCGCCGGCGGCTGCAAGAGCGGCCAGCTTCTTCAGTAGTTTCCCGCGTGCCATTTTTTTCCTCCTTTAGTTCTAGTGCTCCTTACTATGTCTGCTGACGGAAATGCCCGTGAGCGGCAGCGTATCAAAGGAATACGCCGGTTGCTCTCGCATTTCCGAGACATTCAAAATTGATTTCCCTGATCTTGCCGTTTTCGCAGATGATCGAGACCGTGCTGTAGAACGGAGCGTCGTTTCTGATCAGGACATAGCCGTTGCATCCGTCATCCCTTACATTCGAGGCGTAGACGTAATCGTTTCCGATGAAGCCTGCGACGCCGTCCATCGATACCTCTGAAAATGCGGGGAAGGCCTTAAGTATGGTGCTTTCATCCGCGCCGATTCTGACGCCGCCCGGAAGCTCGAGACTGATGTAGGATCCGGCCGTATCGATGAGAGCCGTAATAATGCCGTCGGCCGCCGGAGCGTCATGACCCGTCATATTGGTTACGCCGACGAGCTCGCGGGCTACCGCATTTTCAAATGTGAAGCACTCCGTATTGACGAGCTCGTTCGGGATTCCGCCGTTTTCCTCCGCGGAGGTGCCGAGAGAGCTGGCAATAATCAGTGACATACTGATCGGGAATACGCCGTCGCCGAGGTCAGAAGCATTCGTCGGGAAGCTGTAGACCTTGCCGTTTACGGAATACTCAAATGCGCTCAAGTCTCCGGAGAATCCGGATCCGGAAGCCGGCTGCGGCTCAGGCTGCGGCTCAGGCTGCGGCTCGGGCTGCGGTTCAGGCTGCGGTTCGGGAACCGGCGTGATGTCGGGCTCGGGAGTAACGATGCTGTCGGGATCCCAGCTTCCGTCCATAATTTTCATGCTGTCCACGACGGTCTCAAAAACCGGGAAGTAATCATTTGCGGATTTGCGTCCCTGAGTGAGCTCCACCGCGTAAATATTATCCATGTAGGAGAAGCAGACCACCGAGCAGTCGAATTCGTTGGATCCGACGCTCATCTCGTAGGAAATGCTGCTTGCTTCCCGGCCGGCAGCCGTCGTCGGCTCCGAACGGACATTTGACGTAAAGTTGAGCTTCCGGATTCCTTCCTCATAAGCCGTAAGTGCTTCGGAGGGATCATGCTCCGTGTCCGTGAACCAGGAAGTGGTCAGCGTTCCTGAGGCCGGGCTTATCGCTCCCGACTTATTGACCGGCGAGTATGAGGTAAATGCGCCTCCCGAGGCGTTGCCCCATGTCGCAGGAACCTGTACGGCGACCGTTTCGTTGAGTTCCGTCAGGCTGTAGCCGGACATGAGCGTATAAGGTTCTTCGGAGGCATCGTCCGGCAAAGCCGCAGATGATGCTCCGCTCGCAGCGGCAGCTTCGCCGCCGGTGCTTTCAGATGCGGGTTCTTCCCCGGCGTCTTCACCGCCTCCGATCGCTTCAATCATTCCGATCAGATCATCGAGTCCGCCGGAAGTTTCTTCCGCGGCGGCGGGCTCGTCCTGGCCGTCTTCGCCGGTGAGAGCGTCCAGCATACCGAGGATATCATCGGTCGATGCGTACACAGCGCTGTTTGCGCAGCTGCAGACAAGGATGAGGGATGCGAGGATGGCGGCTGCTTTTTTCATCTTTTTCATGATCATGTACCTCGATCTGTAATCAGTAGTCAAAGGCTGCTCTCGGGGCGAGCTGAATCACTTCGCCGTAAGGGTTGGTGTTTCCGATCAGACCGTCCGCACCCATGCGCTCGTGATAGCATTCCCCGACCACCGAGATGTAGGAACCGTCATCAAAATGATAGACATATTTGCCTTCTTCCGGGATAAAGTGTTCCATTTTGTCCGAAGATATCAGGAACAGGAAATGCTGCACCAGCTCCCGGTAGACGGGATCCTTTAAGGCGTTCATGAAATAGTCGTAACCCTGTTCGTTTGGATCAAGATTGTTTTCGATCGTGCCGGCGTCGTCCCAGGTGGAATCCGTCTCGTACCAGACGCTGTCGATATTGATCATATTCCAGGCGTGGCCGCCCATGGAAAGGCGTGTCGGGCCGCCTTCGCCGCCGATGAAAATGGCGTGAATCCCGCACTGCTGGAGCAGGTATTCGTAGGCGAGAGAATAGCCGTCGCACACGGCGTGGTTCGCATTGCCCCAGCTGTCCTTTACGAGAGCGCCGTAAGCCGTATGTCCCAGGTTTCCGTACTCATCCATGCCGGCGTCGCAGATCGGGGTATCGTAGGTTACGAGATCGATCAGTTTGTCGTGGATCTGTTTGGCGACGTCGTATTCCGGTTTTGTCCGGTCAATATCCGCAAGGAAACTGTCGACGGCCGCGTTGAATTCGTTCATCTGGGTTTCATAGTTGTCGTAGGGCTCCATCATGCCGAAAAATACGGTGTAGCGCCCGTTGACAAGCTGTCCGTCGGAAAAATAACCGATGTCGGTTTCGGTGGAATTGTAAAGCCAGAAGAGCTCAGGGTGATCGTAGGTCAGAGCCAGCTCCGCGCAGAAATAGTCGTATCCGAATTCACTGCTGTCCGGGTCGGTCTCCGTAAGAAGAAGACCGTAGTTTCCTTCGGTAACCGGATCGAGCGCGATCTGATACATGACGTCGTACATCTGCTTCTGGGCGGATGACTCCAGATTTTCATAGTAATAGTAGTAGTCGGACTGATTTTTGATCAGGGTGCTCTCCGGTGCCACATAATCTTCCATGGCCTGGTAGATGACCGCGGCCTGATCGGAGTTAAGAAGCTGAAGCTGGTTATCCTTCTCCCTCTGCAGGAAATCTCCGGTCGGGAGATGCTGCATTTCCGAAGCGATCATCGCGGAGACGGGGAGGATAATCTCATCGTCGGCTGCCGCAGCTGCGGCCTGCGCCGCGACGAGGCAGATCAGCAAAAATACACCGGTGCATCGGCGAAATGTTCGATTTTTCATGGCAAGTGCCTCCTGATGTAGTAAAGCAGGACAATATATAGAAGATTATAACAATTTTCATGAATATATGCCACTTTACACGAAGATTTTTGTTGAAAATATAAATATTTTGAAACGGAGGCAGAAGGACAAAATTTGAAAATCAGGCTTGTCTCATCGGAACAGCAAGTCTAAAATCAGAAGCATCATGAAAAACATAAGGATTATTGCCGCCGCCGTTCTTCTCACAGGACTGGCTGCCGGCGCGATATTATTTTTCCTGGAACGCAGGGTTTCGCCGTGGACCGTGACGCAGTACGGATCCTCAGGTGAAAACCAGATGATGTTCTACACAATTACAAACCCGAAGGGACAGCTTGTGATCATTGACGGAGGCTGGGATACGGACGCCGGCGAGGTAAGGCGCGTGATTGACGGGCACGGAGGACACGTGGACGCCTGGATTATTACGCATCCGCATCCCGATCACGTCGGCGCCTTCAACGCGATCATGGCAGCCAATACGGACGGTTCCGTGGTTGTCGACCGGATTCTCACCGTTCCCGTCAACGGTGACAGGTACCGGGAGACGGCGCATACCTATGACGTGATAGAAGCTTATGAGATCTTCGACTTACTGACGAAGGACGCCGACAACGTGGAGTATCTCAGGGAAAACGATACCTTCAGCGTGATCGGACTTGAGGCAAAGGTGATTCATTCCTGGGATGAAAATGTCGACGCGCTCCCGGATCATCTGTGCAACGACGGATCGATGATGTTCCGTGTGGAAGGAAAGCGTGACAGCATGCTTTTCTGCGCCGACGTGCAGTCGGAGATGGAGGAGTTCATTCTGCCGGAGCACAGGGAGGAACTGAAGGCGGATTACGTACAGTGCGCTCACCACGGCAACTGGGGACTGACAACGGACTTTTATGATACCGTCAGTCCGAAAGCGGCCTTTTTTGACGCGCCGTCATCCGTGATTGACAATGAGGACAGCCGGTACGACGGCTATCTTCTGAGGGACTATTTTGCGGATGCGGGCATCCCGGTTTACCGCCCTGAAACCGCGCCAAACCGGATTACGCTCAGATAGGCGCCGGCGACAAAACCGGTTGACCCGGCAAAAGCGGCTGGGGTATAATAAAATCACGTCATAACGCGAAAGAGAGGTGGACACTCAGGTATGGATACCGATCATTACCGACGATGCATACCAACCGTATATCTGAAACAGTTGTCCGCCGTTTCGCAGTTTTTTTATTGACGTGATAAGGCGAATCTCCGGACAGCTCTGTTTTGATATGCGGTAACCGCTGCAAGATAACAGGGCTGTTTTTTGTGCAAAAATTTGATTATATCGGGGAGGAAACGCCATTGGATGAGAAAGATATCAGGGAGATGAGACTCCAGGAAGAAGCTGCCGTAACGGGAGCGAACGACATGGCGGACGCTTACGACTACGATGCGGGGGATGCCGTAAGCCATGAGCATGATGTGGAGGACCGCGACAAGATCCGGAGACAGAAGAATGAAATTCTCGGCTGTCTGATGAAGAAGCGCTACAAAGAGCTGAGAGAACTCACTTCGGATATGCATCCCGCGGATCTTGCGTCGGTGCTTGAGGAACTGGATGAGAACAACCGGCTTCTGGTATTCCGTCTGCTGAGGAAAGACACCGCGACGGAAGCGTTCACCTACATGGTCGACTGGGCCAGGGCGGAGCTGGTGGAAGGGTTCTCCGACGCCGAGATTGTCAATACGCTCGAAGAAATCAGCCTGGACGACGCGGCGGACCTTCTGGAGGATATGCCGGCCAGCGTGGTCAAGAGAGTCCTTGCGAAATCCAGCAAGGCCACCCGCGACAGCCTGAACAAGCTGCTTCATTATCCGGAATACAGCGCGGGATCGATCATGACCCCGGAGTATATCCGATTCAGAAAGGATATGAACGTCAGCGACGCGCTGCAGGAAATCCGGAAGCAGGGGCCGGACGCTGAGACGGTCTACACGGGCTACGTCGTCGACAAAAACATACTGCTCGGCGTGGTGACCGCGAAGGATCTTCTCCTTAACGATCAGGATGTGCCCATCGCCGAGCTGATGGATGACAACCTGGTCACCGTGAAGGTAACGGACGATCAGGAGTACGTCGCGAGACAGCTGCAGAAATACGACTTTAACGCCATGCCGGTCGTTGACGACGAGGGCATGCTGGTGGGAATCGTCACCATCGACGACGCGGTCGACGTCCTGACGGACGAGTCCACGGAAGATATGCAGAAGATGGCGGCTATTATTCCGGATGACCAGACCGCGAGCTACTTCGGGACGTCGGTGTTTTCCCACGCGAAGCAGCGTATTCCGTGGCTGCTGATCCTTATGCTTTCGGCGACCTTTACCGGAATGGTGACGACACATTATGAAGCCGCGTTCAACGCGCTGCCGCTGCTCGTCGCCTTCATGCCGATGCTGATGGATACGCCGGGCAACTGCGGCAATCAGACCTGTACTTTGATGGTCCGCGGACTGGCGCTCGGAGAGATCAATGTCCGCGATATCGGAAAGGTGATCTGGAAGGAGCTGAGAGTTTCCCTCATGGTCGGCGCGGTTCTCGGCGCTGTGAACGGCCTCAGGATTTACCTGATGTACGCGGTATTTTCAAAGAATCCGGATCCCATGACAATCCGCTATACGCTTGTTGTGAGCGTGGCGCTTTTCGGAGCGATTATCATGGCGAAGCTCGTGGGCGCAATTCTTCCGCTGCTGGCGAAGCTGGCGCACCTCGATCCGGCTATTATGGCTACGCCGTTTATTACGACAATTGTCGACGCGTGTTCCCTGATTCTGTATTTTCACATTGCTGAAATGATGTTCGCAGCCGAGATCGCGAAAGGCGCTGTTCCGGGATAATACAGGAAGGGACGGATGCATTTTAAGAAATAAAAAGAGCAGCTTCGGTTTTGTGCCGTTTACGTTACAGGCACTGAACCGAAACTGCTTTTTTGTATGGTTTTCACAAAAAGAGAGGGGCATTTCCGTCACTATTTTGGGAGTTTTATCTTGTCCGGGACAGACAAAAGTCCTAAAATGAATTTGACAGAAAAAATGTCAGGTAAAATAAAAAGATTTAAGCATCAGTCGGAAGACTGTTCGCCGCTCTTCGCCTCATCGAGGTAGCTGTAGAGCGTATATTTTGAAATGCCGAATGCGGCGCAGACCTTCGGGCCGGATTTTGTGACGAGAAAGGCGCCGCTGTCATTGAGAAAACGGATCGCCTTGACTTTTTCGTCTTTTGACATAAGCGAAGCAGGCTTGCCGATCAGTTCTATGCTCTGCCGGATGAGATCGTCGAGAATGTCCGCGACGTGCGTCGTGATCTGTTCCGGCTCCTGATCCGGGATATCGGGAGCATGGAAGTCGTGAAGCATTTTTTCCATCGCCATGGTCAGAGTGATATCCGTATTGATGCCCAGCAGTGCGATCGCCCGGCCTTCCTTATCATGAATGTAGATGGTGCTGGATTTCAGGATTTTTCCGTCCTCCGTTCTGGTCAGGTAGCAAAGCCGGTCCTCGAGAGCGGAAGGATCGCTGTTTAAAGCGTCACGGACGATCCGTGACGGGCCGTCGCCGATACTTCTTCCGGTAATATGGCCGTTTTCGATCGCGACAATCGTGTGTTTTTTGTCTTTGGCACACAGATCATGCAGAACAATTTCGGTAGAGGGACCGAAGTGTTCCGCCAGTCCCTTGATCAGATGTTCGTATATTTTGAGTGCATTTGAGTTCATGCAATTTCTCCTGATAAAAATATGTTTTTGATAATAAAACAGATTGTATACCAGTTATTATTCAATTACAATCCGTTTTGTGGTAAATTTAAACAAAAGAGTCGGCCGGATTAACAGGCCTCTAAGGAATGGAGAGGAGGTAAGCATATGCTTGTCATAGGCGGAGGAAGAGTACTTACGAGAGATCCCGGAAATCCCTATCTGGAAAACGGCGCCGTCGCTGTCGACGGAACGCTGATCCGGGAAATCGGGACATGTGAAGATATGAAGAAAAAATATCCGGAGGCGGAATTTGTCGATGCGCACGGAGGCATTATCATGCCCGGCTTTATCAATGCGCATACTCATATCTATTCCGGACTTGCCAGGGGGCTTGCGATTGAAGGGAACAACCCGACGAACTTTTTTGAGGTGCTGGACGGGACGTGGTGGAACATTGACCGTCATCTGACCCTTGACGGGACGAGGGCATCGGCGTACGCGACGATTCTCGACTGCATACGCGATGGAGTTACCACCATTTTCGATCATCACGCATCGTTCTGCGAAATACCGGGGTCGCTTTTCGCGATCAGGGACGTGGCGAAGGAGCTGGGAATCAGGGCGTGCCTGTGCTATGAAGTATCAGAGCGCGACGGCGAAGAAAAATGCGACGAGGCGATCCGGGAGAACGCGGAATTCGCTGCCTGGGCGGCCAAAGAAGACGACGATATGATTAAGGCCATGTTCGGAGGCCACGCGCTCTTTACCATCTCTGACAGGACCTTCCGGAAGATGGTGGAGGCGAACAACGGGCTTACCGGTTTCCATATCCATGTTTCCGAGGGAATGAACGACGTCTACGACAGCCTCAGAAATTACGGCTGCCGTCCCGTAAACCGTCTCCTTAATAATGACATCCTCGGACCGAAAACCCTGCTCGGCCACTGCATCCACGTAAATGCGGCGGAGATGGATATCATCCGCGAGACCGGAACGATGGTCGTGAACAACCCCGAGTCAAATATGGGGAACGCGGTGGGATGCTCGCCGGTTCTTCAGATGATGGCGAAGGGAATCACGGTCGGTATGGGAACCGACGCCTACACCCATGATATGCTGGAATCGCTCAAGGTATTCCTGATTATCCAGCGTCACAACGCCTGCCTTCCGAATGTGGCGTTCGGCGAAGATATGCAGATGCTTTTCGAGAACAACCGGAAAATCGCCGCAAAGTATTTCAAGACGCCGATCGGTATCCTGAAAGAAGGAGCGGCAGCGGACGTGATTATACTGGACTATAATCCGTTTACTCCGTTTTCGGAGGAAAATGCGGACGGCCACATTCTTTTCGGCATGATGGGCAAGAATGTGAGAACCACGGTTATCAACGGAAAAGTTGTCTACAAGGACCGCGAATTCGTCGGAATCGATGAAGAGGCGATTAACGCCTGGACGATGGAACAGTCGAAGAAACTGTGGGGAGAACTCAACCACAGGGTGTATTGAACCGATGGTACCGGATAAGGAGGTGCGATTACTATGGGAGATATTATGAGACCGATTCCGTATGAGAGGCTGCTTCGGTGGACCGTCACGGAGATGAAGAAAAACGGAAGTATTTTCGGGGTTTCGAAGATCGTGCGGCACACCGGGGGGAAGGCCCTTCCGATCTTTGACGAAAAGATCGAATCGCCGTTCGGACCGGCCGCCGGACCGAATACCCAGCTGGCCCAGAATATTATCGCGTCCTATGCCGCCGGCGCCAGGTTCTTTGAACTGAAAACCGTGCAGAAGATGGACGGAAGAGAGCTTGCGGCCTGTGTTCCGAAGCCGTGCATTACCGCCGGGGACGAGTGCTACAACTGCGAGTGGTCGACCGAGCTTACGGTGGAGGAAGCGTACAGCGAATACGTGAAGGCGTGGTTCGTCTGCCACCTGATCGCAAAGGAATTCGGCCTTGGAGATCCGGACGGCTTTGTTTTCAACATGTCTGTCGGCTATGACCTTGACGGCATAAAGCTCAAAAAGGTCGACAGCTACATCGAGGGCATGAAGGACGCCTCGGAGAGAGCCATTTTCAAAGAATGCCTCGCCGCCTCGGAAAAAGCGGTCCGCGAGGGCCTTCTTGAAAATGTCACGGAGGAGGACGTAAGAAAGATCCCGGCAAGGGTGTCCGGGTCCATCACGGAATCGACGCTCCACGGATGTCCTCCGGATGAGATTGAGCGGATCGCCACTTATCTTATCACGGAGAAACACCTCCACACCTTCATCAAATGCAACCCGACGCTTCTCGGTTATGAATTTGCGAGGAAGACGCTGGATGACGCCGGATTTGACTATATCGCCTTTGACGATCATCACTTCCTTGAAGACCTGCAGTGGAAGGACGCCGTGCCGATGTTCGAACGGCTTATGAAGCTTTGCGCCGAGAAGAATCTGGAATTCGGGGTTAAGCTGACCAACACCTTCCCGGTGGATGTAAAGCGCGGCGAACTGCCGAGCGAAGAGATGTATATGTCCGGCCGCTCGCTGTTTCTTCTTACGACGGAGGCGGCGCGCAGGATTACGGCGCAGTTTGACGGAAAGCTCCGGATTTCCTATTCCGGCGGCGCGGACTACTTCAATATTGACCGCATTTTCGACGCTGGAATCTGGCCGATCACCATGGCGACGACGATTCTTAAGCCGGGCGGCTACCAGAGGATGAGCCAGATCGCGGGCCTCTTCGAAGATATAAATCCGGAACGCTTTACGTGCGTGGACATGGAAAAGGCGGACAAGCTGGCCGGGTACGCGAGGAATGACAGCCGCTATCAAAAGAGCGTTAAGGGAATGCCTCAAAGAAAAATGGAGGAGGAGCTTCCGCTTCTTGACTGCTTCACGGCACCGTGCAGAACGAACTGTCCCATCGGGCAGGATATACCTGCCTATCTCCACGCGATGGAGGAAGGAAGGGCGGAGGACGCATTCCGGATTATCCTTGAAAGAAACGCGCTTCCGTTTATTACGGGTACGATCTGCCCGCACACCTGCGCCGACCGCTGTATGCGCAGCTACTATGAAGAGGGAGTCCATATCCGCGAGGTGAAGCTCATGGCGGCGGAGCAGGCATTTGAAAGCGTGCTTCCGACGATCACTCCCGCGGAACCGAAGTCGGATAAGAAGGTTGCCGTAATCGGCGGCGGACCGGCAGGGCTTTCAGCCGCTTCCTTCCTTTCGAGAGCGGGCGTCAGCGTCACGGTGTTTGAAAAGAGGAAACAGGCGGGCGGAGTTCCGCGATACGCCATTCCGGGATTCAGAATTGCGGATGAGGCGATCGACCGGGATATACGCCTTGCGACGGCCCGCGGCGCCAGTCTGGTATGCGGCAGGGAGATCGGATCGGCTACCGAACTTTTTGAAGAAGGATTTACGGACATCGTCATCGCCACAGGAGCATGGGAAGAAGGAAGGAAAGCCCTGAAATACGGGGAAGCCATGGACGCGCTTTCATTCCTCCTTTCGGTGAAGGAAGATGCCGGCGCATTTGCCGCCGCGCATAAGACCGGAAATATCGCCGTCATCGGCGGCGGAAATACCGCGATGGACGTGGCGAGAGCCGCAAAGAGGCTTCCGGGCAATGAAAAGGTGATGCTCGTGTACCGCCGCGATAAAAGAAATATGCCGGCTGACGAGGAAGAACTCAGGATGGCCCTTGATGACGGAGTCGAGTTCCTGGAGCTGCTCGCTCCGGAAGGCGCAAAGGACGGAGTCTTAAGGTGCGAAGTCATGAAGCTCGGCGATGTGGACGCTTCCGGACGGCGTGCGCCGGTTTCGACGGGAGAGTTCAGGGAAATACCGGCGGATCTGGTCATTGCGGCAGTCGGCGAGCAGGTGGACGGAAAGTTCTACAGAGAAGTCGGCGCGAAGCTCGATGAAAAGGGACGCCCGGTGGTAGATGAGCATATGATGACGACCGTTCAGGGAGTCTACGCGGCAGGAGACGCAAGAAGAGGACCGGCTACGGTCGTCAAGGCCATCGCGGACGCGATGAAAATCGCCGAAGGGATTGCCGGGGCGGAATTTGACCGCTGCCAGGCGCTTAATGCGTCCGGAGATGTCTGCGGTTATAAGGAAAAGAAGGGATCGATCGTAAGAGAGATGCCGGAAGGAACGGACACAAGGTGTCTCGGCTGCGCGGCGGTCTGCGAGGTCTGCACGGATGTCTGTCCGAACAGGGCAAATGTTGCCGTTAAAGTCAGGGGACTTGACAGGGAACAGATCCTCCATATCGACGGCATGTGCAACGAGTGCGGAAACTGCGGCGTATTCTGCCCGTATTCGGGAAGGCCCTACAAGGACAAGTTTACATTGTTCTGGACAGCGGAGGATTTTGAAGACTCGGAAAATTCCGGATTCCTTCCGCTCGCCGACGGCCGTGTGAGAATGAGACTTTCGGGAAATACGGCGGAGTATGATCTTGACGACGCCGGAAACGGTCTTTATGAACCGCTGAGACTGCTGATGAAGACGGTTCTCAGTGATTACGATTATCTGGTGAACATGGAGAATTGATAATGCCTGAATCAGGTGAAATCTTTACATTTACAGTCAACGGAGTTGAAAGAAGCACGACGGAGGATAAAAAGCTTCTCAGGTATCTGAGGGATGACCTGAAGCTTTACTCCGTGAAGGACGGCTGCAGCGAAGGCGCGTGCGGTACATGCACGGTTATCGTCGACGGGAAGCCGACGAGAGCCTGCGTTCTTACGACCCGGCGCGCCGTCGGAAAAACGATCCTGACAGTCGAGGGCTTAAGCATCCGGGAGAAGGAGACATTTGTTTTCGCCTTCGGCCGGAAAGGCGCGGTTCAGTGCGGCTTCTGCATTCCCGGTATGGTCCTGGCGGGAAAAGCTCTGATCGACAGGAATCCGGATCCGACGGAGGAGGAAATCAAGGAAGCAATCAGGGGAAATGTCTGCCGCTGCACCGGTTACAAGAAGATCATCACCGGCATCAAGCTCGCGGCGGATATCCTCCGGGGCGACGTAAGAATTGAGGACCATATCGTCGGAACGGATTTCCGCGTCGGAAAGAAAGCTTTCCGCGTCGACGTAAAGAGGAAAACGCTGGGGTACGGGAAGTATCCGGACGATATCGGACCGGAGTACTTTGTGCCGGAGGGCTCGGATCCTCCCGCGGTCAATCCGGATTCCGAGGGCGATGATTTCGCGGTGCAGTATACCTATGTCGACCCCTCCATGCCTCCGATGGCCTACACATCGGCGGTCCGGTCAGAGTATCCGAGAGCGAGGGTGAAAAAGATCGACATCTCGAAGGCGGAATCACTGCCCGGCGTGCTCGGCGTTCTGACGGCAAAGGATGTCCCGCACAATAAGGTGGGACATATCCAGCAGGACTGGGACGTCATGATCGCGGAGGGAGATATCACGCGCTACGTGGGTGACGCAATCTGCCTTGTCACCGCCGAATCGCCCTATATTCTGGAGAAGGCGAAGGAGCTTGTCGAGATCGAGTACGAGGAACTCGAGCCGGTCAGGAATATCCATGAGGCCAGGGCTCCCGGAGCACCCCTTGTCCACTCGCAGGGGAATCTGTGCCAGTCGAGACACGTCGTGCGCGGAGACGCAAAGACCGCACTTGAGAATTCCGCGTACGTGGTGACCGAAACTTTTACGACCCCGTTTACCGAACACGCGTTTCTGGAACCGGAATGCGCGGTGGCATATCCTTATAAAAACGGACTTAAGGTGCTGAGCTCCGATCAGGGAGCATATGACACAAGAAGAGAGCTCCTGATCATGTTCGGCTGGCAGGATACGCCGGAACGGATCGTCGTCGAGAATCAGCTGATCGGAGGCGGCTTCGGAGGAAAGGAGGATGTGTCGACGCAGCATCTGGCTGCGCTTGCGGCGTGGACCTACAAACGGCCGGTCAAGTGCCATTTCAGCCGCCAGGAATCGATCCGGGTTCATCCGAAACGGCACGCGATGGAGGCGACCTTTACCCTCGGCTGCGACGAGAACGGAATCCTGACGGGACTTGACTGCGAGATCAATTTCGACACAGGCGCCTACGCCTCGCTTTGCGGCCCGGTGCTTGAGAGAGCCTGTACCCACTCGGTCGGTCCGTACTGCTATCACAATACGGATATCCGGGGGTACGGCTATTACACGAACAATCCGCCGGCGGGCGCGTTCCGCGGCTTCGGCGTGTGCCAGAGTGAATTTGCGCTTGAATCGCTGCTCAACGTCCTCGCCGAAAAAGCCGGAATTTCCGCCTGGGAGATCCGGATGAGAAATGCGGTCGAACCGGGGAAAATGCTGCCGAACGGTCAGATCGCGGACGTGTCAACCGCATTTAAAGAGACTCTGCTTGCCGTGAAGCCCTACTTTGAGCTTCACAAGGGACACTGTGGCATCGCTTGCGCTATGAAAAATGCCGGCGTCGGCGTCGGACTGCCCGATAAGGGGAGGTGTCTCCTTGAGATCAGGGACGGAATTGTTCTGATTTACAGCGCGGCGTCCGATATCGGGCAAGGGTGTCTCACCGTATTCTGCCAGAATGTGGCAGAGGCGACCGGCCTTCCGATTTCGCATATTAAAAATGCCGTATCGAACACGGAAAATGCGCCGGATTCGGGTACAACCTCCGGATCCAGACAGACGCTGCTCACCGGAGAAGCGGTAAGAGGAGCCGCGTTCCTTCTGCGCGACGCAATCCTTGCGGCAAGAATGACAGGGGGAACGGATGAGGATCCGATTACCTATCTGATTGAGCATGCAGACATGAAAGAAGAGGCGCTGAACGCGGATGCCCGGTACGGAACCGGGACGGATGACGCTCCCGGCTTCGGGCGGTCGCCGTTCTTAAGCCGCCGGATCAGAGTGCGGGAGGACGGAGTCGTCTGCGGAGAGGGAAGCGGTCTCAATCAGGGAACCTACGGCAGGGACGGCACACAGACCCCCGTGCAGGGCTCTGCCGTCGCTCAGCCTGTTGAACTGCTGAAATATCTGGAGGGGCGGAAGTTCTTCTACGAGTATTATGAGCCGACGGATAAACTCGGCGCTGACAGGCCGAATCCGAAGAGCCATATCGCCTACGGCTATGCGACCAATGTGGTCGTGCTTGACGACGACGGGCGCGTGACGGACGTCTATGCGGCTTATGACGCAGGAAAGGTTATCAATTCAATTTCAATTAAGGGACAGATCGAGGGCGGCGTTCTCATGGGAATGGGATACGCGTTCACGGAGGATTTTCCTTTGAAGGACTGCGTGCCGACCGCGAAATTCGGAACTCTGGGTCTCCTTCGCGCAACGCAGATCCCGCATATTCACTCGATGTATGTGGAGAAGAGCCAGCTTCTGGGCGTCGCCTACGGGGCGAAGGGAATCGGGGAAATCACCACCATTCCCGCGGCGCCTGCCTGCGCCGGAGCGTATTACGCAAGAGACCATGTCCTTAGGACTTCGCTCCCGATGAAGGATACGTTTTACAGCAAAAAGAAATAAGGAACAAAACAGGCGGCAATCCCTTGCGGGATGCCGCCTGTATCGTTTCAGATGACCGAGCGCCTTACCCAGATGCCGTAGGTTTTGGCACTGTTTCCGATGGAAGACTTTGTGATCACTTTCACATAGTAGGTAGTGTTGTTTGCGTATGCCGCGCCGTTAAAGTAATTGACCGTGGTTCCTGTGGCGGAGCCGCTCACGGTTTTCACGAGCTTGTAGCCGTCATTTTTGCTCTTTGAGACATAGACGAGATAGCTCTGCGCTCCTTTGACGGAAGCCCAGCTGAGAGTGAGGTGTCCGTCCTTGATAAAGCATTTCGTCTTGTCCTCGCGGAGGATCGGCTGCGGAACCACCGGCTTTACGGTCCAGGGACCGTAATAGGTCTTTCCGCAGAGCTGGACGTAGGCGCGTACGTAAGCTCTCGCAACTCTTCTCAGCAGGAATTTGGAAGACTGGTTGTAGGTGTAACTCGTCTTGATGTTGCGCATCCTGTTGCCGGACAGGTCGCGGATCTGATACTGATATTTGAGACCGGTTCCGTTGCCCGACGGCTTGTTCCAGCGGATATAGAAGCCTCTCTGGTCGGAGAGGAAGTTATACTGGATTCCGCTTACCTTGCCGGGCAGCGTCTGGATCATGGTGGAGTACCAGGATTCATAGTTTTTCTTTGAAACTTTGGAATAATAATTGTAATACACCCTCACGCAGTAAGTGGTGTTTGACGAAAGGCCGTCGATGATGTAATTCCGTGTGCTGCTGGCTACCTTCGCCGACTTTGTCAGGCTGCTGAAGCTGTCGCCCCACATGACCTTGTAGTAATTGACCTTCCAGTTTGGATTGTCTTTCGACGGATCAGACCAGGCAACCTTGATTCTGTTTTTTGCAGCCGTCACCTGCCGGACGGAACCGTCGGCGCTAACCAGCGCGGCGGATACAAGGATCATCATGGCGGTTAACATAATCAGAAGCAAATCTCTGCGTTTTTTCATAAGAACTCCTTTCTGTATTCGAGCCGTAAAACTCAAGAACGAAGGCCTGAAACACTCATCTATGGATTATAAACCGCTTCTTTGCGTTCCGCAAGCTTTTCGCTCTTTCGAAGTGTCCGTATTTTGTTTCGCAATGTGCGGATTTTGGCGGAAAATGCTGTATAATATACTTGACTATCAGGCGGAAAATGCTATTATGAAATCAGGGATCTAACAAAAAGTTTGGCACACAAAAAATCATTCATTTTCGGAGGAAACCAGGGACTATGGAACTTAATTACGAAGCCATTAAGAAAGCTGCTGCAGATTACGGCAAGGACATGTCGGCGTTCTTAAGAAGAATGATTTCCCATCCGAGCGAAAGCTGCGAGGAGAAGGAAGTTGTTATGTGCATCAAGGAAGAGATGGAAAAGCTGGAGTATGACAAGGTCGAAATTGACGGCCTCGGAAATATCATCGGCTGGATGGGCACGGGAGAAAAGATTATCGCGATCGATTCTCATATCGACACGGTTGGAATCGGCAACCGGGCGAACTGGACGAATGATCCCTATGAAGGCTACGAAGATGACGAAGTGATCTACGGCCGCGGCGGATCCGACCAGGAAGGCGGCATGGCTGCCGCTGTTTACGGCGCAAAGATCATGAAGGATATGAACCTGATCCCGGAGGGATACAGAATCATGATCGTCGGTTCCGTGATGGAAGAGGACTGCGACGGTCTCTGCTGGCAGTACATCGTCAACAAGGACAACATCCGCCCCGAATTTGTCATTTCCACAGAACCGACGGACGGCGGCATCTACAGAGGACACAGAGGCCGTATGGAGATCCGCGTGGACGTAAAAGGCGTATCCTGCCACGGATCGGCACCGGAACGCGGCGACAACGCCATTTACAAAATGGCGGATATCATCGCCGACGTGCGCGCGCTCAACAATAACGGCTGCTCGGACAGCACGGCGATCAAGGGACTTGTTAAGATGCTTGATCCGAAATACAATCCGGAGCACTACGAAGACGCAAGATTCCTCGGAAGAGGAACCTGCACCGTATCACAGATCTTCTATACGTCGCCGAGCCGCTGCGCTGTCGCCGACTCCTGCGCGATCTCCATCGACCGCAGAATGACGGCGGGCGAAACCTGGGACAGCTGCCTCGAGGAAATCCGCCAGCTCCCGTCGGTTCAGAAATACGGAGACGACGTAAAGGTTTCCATGTACATGTACGCAAGACCGTCATGGACGGAGGAAGTCTATGAGACGGAAGCGTATTTCCCGACATGGATCAATAAGGAAAATGCCGCTCATGTCAAGGCTCTTTCGGACGCCCACAAAGCGCTCTTCGGCGAGAAGAGAATCGGACCGGACAGCCAGAAGGAACTGAGAGACCGTCCGCTGATCGACAAGTGGACCTTCTCCACAAACGGTGTTGCGATCCAGGGACGTTACGGCATCCCCTGCGTCGGCTTCGGACCCGGCGCCGAGAGCCAGGCTCACGCTCCGAACGAGATTACCTGGAAGCAGGATCTCGTTACCTGCGCAGCTATGTATGTGGCGGCGATCAATCTGTATCCGACGGAAGAAAAGACCGGCGACGTTGCGCAGTTCCGCGCAGGCAAAACCGACAATAACATTTTATAAAGATCATAAAAACGATAAAGGGAGGTTTATATGGACGCAAAGCTCAAGGAGTATATCGACAGGCTGAATAAACTCAATTTCAAGGAAATGTATGAAAATGACTTCTTCCTTACCTGGGAGAAGACGGATGACGAAATCGAAGCGGTTTTCACAGTCGCTGACGCGCTCCGCTATATGCGCGAGAATAATATTTCCACAAAGGTATTCGAATCGGGACTCGGCATCTCGATCTTCAGGGATAACTCCACAAGAACGCGCTTCAGCTTCGCTTCGGCGTGCAACCTGCTGGGACTTGAGGTACAGGATCTCGACGAAAAGAAGAGCCAGATCGCTCACGGCGAGACCGTCCGTGAGACCGCCAATATGATTTCTTTCATGGCTGACGTAATCGGAATCCGCGACGACATGTATATCGGCAAGGGCAACAAGTATATGCATGACGTGGTCGATGCGGTCACCGAAGGATATAAGGACGGCGTCCTTGAACAGAAGCCGACGCTGGTCAATCTGCAGTGCGACATCGATCATCCGACGCAGTGTATGGCCGACATGCTCCATATCATCCATGAGTTCGGCGGCGTGGAAAATCTGAAGGGCAAGAAAATCGCAATGACATGGGCTTATTCCCCGAGCTACGGAAAGCCGCTCTCCGTGCCGCAGGGTGTGATCGGACTTATGACCCGCTTCGGTATGGACGTCGTTCTTGCACATCCGGAAGGCTATGACGTCATGCCGGAGGTTGAGGAAGTTGCGAAGGCAAATGCCGCGAAATCCGGCGGATCCTTCACGAAGGTGAACAGCATGGCAGAGGCATTTAAGGATGCCGACATCGTCTATCCGAAGAGCTGGGCTCCGTTCGCTGCGATGGAAAAGAGAACGGATCTCTACGGAAACGGAGATTTCGACGGAATCGACAAACTCGAGAAAGAGCTTCTGGCCCAGAACGCGGAGCACAAGGACTGGTGCTGCACGGAAGAGCTCATGAAGACCACAAAGGACGGCAAGGCGCTTTATCTCCACTGCCTGCCGGCTGATATCAACGACGTTTCCTGCAAGGACGGCGAAGTCGAAGCTTCGGTATTTGACCGTTACCGCGCGCCGCTTTACAAGGAGGCGAGCTTCAAGCCGTATATCATCGCGGCCATGATCTTCCTTGCCAAGGAAAAAGATCCGCAGGCAGTGCTTGAGGCTCTTGCGGAAAGAGGAATTCCACGTCACTTTGAAGGCTGAAAGGCATCGTTATGAAAAAGAAAATCGTGATTGCCCTGGGCGGTAACGCCCTGGGCAAGAATCTCCCGGAACAGATGAAGGCGGTGAAGATCACCGCCAAAGCAATTGTTGATCTTATCGCTGAGGGACATGAGGTTGTTATTGCTCACGGGAACGGCCCGCAGGTCGGCATGATTCAGAACGCCATGACCGAGCTCGTACGTTCCGATCCGGAGAAATATATCCCGTGCCCGCTGTCAGTGTGCGTGGCCATGAGCCAGGGTTATATCGGTTATGACCTTCAGAACGCCCTGCGGGAGGAGATGCTCGACCGCGGAATTGACAAGGGCGTGGCGACGGTGCTGACGCAGGTCGAGGTCGACCCGGATGATCCGGCGTTCAGCCATCCGACCAAACCGATCGGCGCGTTCATGACGAAAGAGGAAGCCGACGCTCTTGTGCGCGACAGAGGTTATGATGTAATCGAAGACGCCGGAAGAGGTTACCGCCGGGTAGTGGCCTCGCCGAAGCCGGTGGCGATCGTTGAGATCGGAACCATCGAATCCCTGATTGATACGGACCATATCGTTGTCGCCTGCGGAGGCGGCGGAATACCGGTATTCAAGACGGGCGGCCATCATCTGAAAGGCGCAGCGGCTGTGATCGATAAGGATTTTGCGGCGGCGAAGCTTGCTGAGCAGCTTGACGCCGACGTCCTGATTATCCTTACCGCGGTTGAAAATGTGGCGGTGCATTTCGGAAAGCCGGATGAGAAGAAGCTTTACGATCTTACCCCGGAAGAGGCGGAAAAGTATATCGCCGACGGCGAGTTCGCACCGGGCTCCATGCTTCCGAAGGTGGAGGCGGCCCTTGAGTTCGTCAAATCCGGAGAAGGAAGAAAATCACTGATAACGCTGCTTGAAAAGGCAAAGGACGGAATTGCGGGCAAGACCGGTACGCTGATTCACGCATAATCAGGATGTGTCTTAAAGCCCGGAAACTGGGAGGTGTACCAGATGAAAATAATCAAAAACGGGACACTGGTTACCCCGGAGGGATTAAAGAACGAATCGCTCGGGTTTGAGAATGGGAAAATCGTCAGAATCGGAACATTCGAGGCAGGCGAAGGAGACGAGGTTATCGATGCCGCCGGGTGCTATGTGTATCCTGGATTTATCGACGGACACACGCATCTCGATCTCGAGGTTGCCGGAACCGTTACCGCCGACGATTTTGAGACGGGCACGACTGCCGCTGTCTGCGGAGGCACGACCTGCGTCGTCGATTTCGCGACGCAGTACGCCGGAGACACGGTGCTGAACGCGCTTAATACATGGAAGAAAAAAGCGGAAGGCAAGATGCACTGCAACGTGGCGTTCCACATGGCGATCTGCGACTGGAACGAGAAAACGAAAGCGGATCTGCCGGCTCTCCGCGAAGAAGGGGTCACCTCCTTCAAGGTCTATATGGCGTACGACACCGCGCTTGAGGACGCTGAAATACTGGAGGTTCTCGAGGCAATCAAGCCCTTTGGAGGTATCCTCGGATGCCACTGCGAAAACGGGGGGCTTGTGACCGAGCTTCAGAAGCAGCAGATCGGGGCGGGACATACGGGTCCGTCCGCGCATCCGCTGTCGAGACCGGCCGCTGTTGAGGCTGAGGCCGTGAACCGCTTCTGTTATCTCGGGTATCTTGCAGACGCCCCGGTCAACATCGTGCACCTTTCGACGAAGCTCGGCCTTGAAGAAATCAGGGAAGCGAGAAAGCGGGGACAGACCGTCTACGCCGAGAGCTGCCCGCAGTACATGCTGCTCGATGACAGTCTGTACAACCTTCCGGGATTTGAGAGCGCGAAGTACGTATGCAGTCCGCCTCTTCGGAAGGAAGAGGATATAAAGGCGCTCCGCGAGGCTGTGATAAACGGCGAGATCGATACGATCGCGACGGATCACTGCAGCTTCAGCTATGAAAAGCAGAAAATTGCGGGTATCGATGATTTCAGGAAGATACCGAACGGCGCTCCCGGAATCGAACACCGGCCGGCCGTATTTATGCACATATTCGGAGATAAGCTGACGCCGCAGGATTACTGCCGCCTTATGTCCCGGGGACCGGCGGAGGTCTTCGGAATGTATCCGCAAAAAGGCGCTCTTCTCGAGGGATCGGACGCGGACATCACGATCTGGGATCCGTCCGTCAGATGGACGATCAGCGCCGGCAATATGCACCAGAATCTGGATTACACGCCTTACGAAGGGGTTGAAGTGAAGGGAAGACCGAAATACGTCTTTGTAAATGGCGAGCTGGCGGCAAAAGACGGCGAACCGACAAATATGCGTGCGGGAACCTACGTCGCAAGATAATAAAAATACGAAATGGAGAGTGAGTTATCATGAGTAAAACAGCACTTCACACTGAAAATGCTCCGGCGGCGATCGGACCGTATTCGCAGGCCGTACAGGCGGGCAATACGATTTATGTATCCGGACAGCTTCCGATTGATCCGAAAACAGGAGCTTTTGCCGGTGAGGACATAAAGAGCCAGACCCGCCAGTCGCTGACGAATATCAAGAGCATTCTCGCTGAGGCGGGATGCGATATGAGCGCTGTCGTAAAGACGACGGTTCTTCTTTCGGATATCGCGGACTTCGGAGCGATGAACGAGGTTTATTCCGAATTCTTCGAAGCGCCGTATCCCGCACGAGCGGCATTCCAGGTCGCTGCGCTGCCGAAGGCGGCAAAAGTGGAAATCGAAGTTGTAGCAGTGCTATGAAAGACGGGAAGCTGAATGGAAAAGCATGGAGATCGCGGATGGCTGTCTTGACTCCGTGCCGGCTTTATCGCATAATTAAATGTGTTAAACCCGGAGTAATATCCCCGGTGAAAAGTATTTAGTTAAAGGAGGAACTTGAAAATGAAGAAACTGTTGGCAATCGCTCTTGCATCGGTTATGACGGTATCACTCGGAGCAGCATTTGTCAGCGCTGATGACGCAGCTGCGGATTATTCCGACAAGAAGATCGTTCTGATTCTTCCCGGCAGCATGGATGACCAGGGATGGAACGCGACGAACGGCGCCGGCGCAAAGGCAGCGGAAGAAGAGCTCGGTGTAAAGATCGACATCGTTGAATCTGTTCCGGCTGAAGAGTATGAGAGTACATTCGTTGAGTATGCGGAAAAAGGCTATGATCTGATTATGGCAGCAGGAAGCCAGTTCGACGAATCCTGCACGACTGTAGCGGAAGATTATCCTGACAGCATTTTCACGGTAATCAACGGCCAGGTTTCTGATTTTGACAATCAGGTTCCGGCATTCCCGAAGGAATATGAAGGCTCCTATATCGCCGGCATCCTTGCAGGCTATGCGACAGAAAACGGCCAGTTCGCGACAATGGGCGGCGAATCCAACGGCCCGATGGTCAAACTGCTTGATACCTATGAAGGCAAGGCCATCGAGATCGCAACGGAAAGAGGCATCGAGGGAGCAGCTGCGAACCGCGCGTTCGTTAACTCCTGGACAGACGTCTCCGCAACCAAGGATCTGACATCCTCCATGATCGACAACGGCGCTGATACGGTCTTCTGCTATTCGAACGAAGGAACATCCGGCGCAATCCAGGCTTCTCAGGAGAAGGGCGCTACCTTCATCGGATTCTCTGCTAACAAGAACGGCGAATCTGGCTGCGTATACGGCTCCGTCGAAATGGACTGGCCGAACGTTTATCCGACGATCGTCAACAATGTTCTTTCCGGCAACTGGAAAGGCATGACGGAAATCGGCGTTGCTGAAGGCGTGTTCAAGGTTGATTACACGGATCAGTGCACGGACGAAGTAAAAGCGGCTGTTGAGGCAGCTGTTCAGGACGTGGCTGACGGAAAAGTAGATTTCACACAGTATTTCAGCGCAGAAGAATAAATTGATGCGGAACAGGGAGGCAGCGCTGATATGCGCCGCCTCCCGTTTTCATTTTAAAGGAAGTAAGAACGGAGAGCGATTCGATGGAACAGCCAGTTGTTGAACTTAGAGGAATCAGCAAGAGATTTGCGAAAGTCCTCGCGAATGACAACGTCTCGATGAAGATCGGCAAGGGCGAGGTCGTGGCGCTGCTCGGCGAGAACGGAGCGGGCAAGAGCACGATCATGAAAATCCTTTACGGCCTTTATCACGAGACTTCCGGCGAGATCTATGTAGACGGAGTACGCAGACGGATCAATTCACCGAAAGACGCGATGGATCTGGGCATTTCCATGATCCAGCAGCATTTTTCGCTTGTTGAGGCCCACACAGTCACGGAGAATATCATACTCGGGACGGTAAAGGGAAAGATCGACTTCAAAAAAGAGGAGGAGGCGGTCCAGAAGCTTTCCGACGAGTACGACTTCGGCGTACCGGCCGGCGCCCGGGTGGGTGATCTGCCTGTCGGCATTCAGCAGAAGGTTGAGATTCTCAAAGCACTCCACCGGCAGACCAGAATCCTGATCATGGACGAGCCGACGGCAGTGCTCATGCCTCAGGAGATCGGTACGCTGATGTCGTTCGTCCGTAAGTTTGCGGAGGCCGGTAACTCTGTCATTTTCATAACCCATAAAATGAAGGAGGTTATGGAAGTCGCCGACCGTATTATCATCATGAGAAACGGGAGAATCACCGGCGAAGTCAGAAAGGACGAGACGGACACGAAGGAACTGGCAAGGCTCATGATCGGACATGACCTTGAAATTCTTTCGAAAGAAGGTACGGCGGAGGACGCCGGCCGGAAAAAGCGCCTGGAGGTCCGCCATGTTACCGTGCAGCCAAAAGACGCTCCGGCCGTTCTTACGGATATCAACTTCGAAATCTACGAAGGCGAGGTTTTCGGTATTGCCGGCGTATCCGGCAACGGGCAGCAGGAGCTCTGCGAGATGATTTACGGGGATCTGCGTCCGACGAGCGGAGAAATCCTGCTCGACGGCGAGGACATTACGCCGCTTGGCGTCGCGGGGCGGATCGAAAAGGGAATCGGCTACTGCGCGTCAGACCGGTACCGCTACGGCATGGTCGCCAACATGTCCCTGGCGGAAAATATGATGCTGAAGGCCAGCTATCTGAAGAAATGGGACAGGCACGGCGTGATCAGCTGGAGAGAGGTTGACCGCTACACGCAGAAGATCATAGAGGATTATCAGGTGAAAGCTCCGGATGCTTCGGTACCGGCAGGCTCGCTTTCGGGCGGCAATCAGCAGAAGGTCGTCGTCGCAAGGGAAGCCGATATGGGAAGCAGGCTGGTTATCTTTGACCAGCCGACGAGAGGTCTTGACCTGGGTGCGATCAATAACGTTCAGAAAGTGATTCTTCGCGAGAGGAGCGAGGGCAAGAGCGTCCTGCTTATTTCGACGGAGCTTTCAGAGCTGTTCGAGCTGGCTGACCGCATTGCTGTCATGTACCAGGGAAGGTTCATGGGAATTTTTGATCCCCAGGATCTGACGACGGAGAAGATCGGTCTTCTGATGGCCGGAGTAAGTATGGAAGAAATGACACTCAGGAAGGAGGAGAGAACAGATGAGTAACAGACGCACATTTACGGACCTGCTCCTGTGGACCGTCCTTGCGTTCGTGCTCGGGCTCGTTGTCTGCTTCAGCTTCCTTCCGCTTATGGGAATCAATCCGTTTACGGCAGCTGCCACGATGTTCGGCGGCGTGTTCGCAGACGTATACACGATGGGCAACATCCTTGTGAAGATGACGCCCCTCATCCTGACAGGCCTTGCGTTTGCATTTACCTTCAAGGCGAATCTCTATAATATCGGTGCACAGGGACAGTTTTATGTAGGCTGCACCTGCGCGGTTTCGGTATCCCTTGCGCTGGGCGGAAGGATGCCCGGCTGGATCGTTATGATTCTTGCGATGCTTGCCAGCGTGGCAGGCGGCGCCGTCATCGGCTTCCTCATCGGATATCTGAAGGCAAAATTTAACGCGAACGAATTCCTGGTCAGCATGATGTCGACCTATGTGATCACCTATATTATGCAGCTGCTGCTCCGGACAGTGCTCCAGGAGTCGAAGCACGAGTACATCAAGACGAATAAGCTTGACAAGTCTGTATGGCTCCCGAAAATTCTCCCGGGAACGTCGGTGACGCTCGGTATCGTGATTTCGCTTGCGGCAGCGGTGATCGTATGGTTTATTCTGTATAAGACGACCCTCGGCTTCCGGATCCGGGTTACCGGCCAGAACATGGACGCCGCCAGGCTCTCCGGCATTAATCCGAAAAAAGAGTTTATGACCGCTTTTGCCATCAGCGGCGCGATCGCAGGGCTCGCCGGGTTTGTCGAAGTCAACGGCCTGCAGCACATGCTGCTGACGGGACTTGACTCCGACGTGGGATCTTACGGTATCGGCATAGCTATCATGGCCAGCGCTCATCCGATCGGCGTGATTTTCTCGTCACTCCTCTTCGGAATTCTTCAGGTCGGCGGAACCGTTCTTTCGCATTCCACAGATGCGCCCGCCAGCATCATCGACCTGATGCTCGGCTTCGTTATGCTGTTCGTCCTGATATCATTCTATTTCAGAAGAAAAGTCGAGCTTGCGAGAATGAAAAAGAAAACAGCGGGGGAGGAGTGATCATATGCAGAATATAATCAATCTGCTCACAAGAGCAATCTTTATGAGTACGCCCCTGATTCTCGGTGCCCTCGGCGAAGTTATAGCGGAGCGGACAGGCATGATGATGTGCGCGGTGGAAGGTATTTTCCTTACCGGAGCATGGGCAGGTTTTGCCGGATGCTATCTGTCCGGAAATATGGCGGTCGGTTTCCTCGCGGCATTGATATGCGGAATGCTGGTGGCGATGCTGTACGGTTTCTGCACCATCTACCTGACCCAGCACCAGATTGTTATGGGTACCGCGGTCGCGATTCTCATGACGGGCTTCTGCACGTTCTTTTACAGGGTGGTATTCGGAATCCCGACCTCACCGCTTAAGATCGAGACGCTTCCGGTACTTAAAATACCCGGACTTTGCCGAATCCCTGTGATCGGGCAGGTTCTGTTTTCACAGAACATCATCACGTATATTACCTGGCTGATCGTTCCGGTGGTCTTTTATGTCATTTATAAGACTGCCGCGGGCCTTACGATCCGCTCCTGCGGCGAGAATCCGGAGGCGGTTGAGGTCGCAGGAATCAACGTGAGAAGAATCCGCTTTCTGGCCGTCATGGTGGGCGGATGCTTCGGCGGCGTGGCAGGCGCTTATTATTCGCTGTGCAACGTGGGCATGTACAACTCCGAGATCATCAGCGGACGCGGCTGGATCGCATTCGGAATCTGCTTCCTCGGAAACTGGAATCCGGTCGGCGCGCTTCTCTTCGGTATCCTGTTCGGAATCTCGGAAGCGGTCGGAATCTATATTAAGGCAGTCGGGGGCAGCGGTATTCCGAGCGAGCTGTTCAGCGCTCTCCCGTACATGCTGGTAATTGTGCTGACGGCGCTCAGAAAACAGTTCAACGTACCTGCAAAGCTCGGCGCAACTTATGTCAAGGAGGACTGATCATGCTTGAAATCAGGGAGATTCTGTCACATGTAGACCATACGCTGCTTACGCAGACGGCCACAAGAGGCGAGATCCGGAAGCTCTGTGACGACGCCATCAAATACGGAACTGCTTCGGTATGTATTCCGGCGTCCTATGTAGCTGACGCGAAACGCTATGTCGGGAACAGAATGAAGGTCTGCACGGTGATCGGTTTCCCGAACGGTTACGATACATCCTCCGCAAAAGCGTTTATGGCGGCGGATGCCGTCAAAAACGGCGCAGACGAAATCGATATGGTCATCAACCTGGGCTGGGTTAAGGACGGAAAATACGCGGATATCGAAGCGGAAATCGCCATGGTGAAAGCGGCCTGCGGAGACCGGATTCTCAAGGTGATTATCGAGACCTGCTTCCTTACGGAAAGCGAGAAGATACGTCTGTGCGACGTGGTGACCAAGGCAAAGGCGGACTACATCAAGACGTCCACCGGCTTCGGAAGCGGCGGAGCGACCTTTGAGGATATCGAGCTCTTCGCGAAATATATCGGCCCGGACGTTAAGATCAAAGCTGCGGGCGGAATCTCGTCCCTCGACGATGCGGAAAAGTACCTTGCACTCGGAGCGGACCGCCTCGGGACAAGCCGAATCGTAAGAATCGCGAAAGAGATGGAATCCCAGGGGAACTAAAAGCGATGGAACTGACGCATTTTGACGAAAACGGAAAAGCGGTCATGGTTGACGTATCCGGAAAAAATGTGACCCGCAGGACGGCAAGGGCAGCCGGTAAAATCCGCGTGAGCAGCGGGGTAATGAACGCGGTTCTTGGCGGAAGTGCGGAAAAGGGCGATGTTCTCGGGGCAGCGAGAATCGCCGGCATTATGGCGGCGAAGAAGACTTCGGAGCTCATTCCCTTATGCCACCTGCTGCCGCTCGACAGCGTCCGGATCAGTTTCGAGTGCGACAAAGAGGCGGGAACCATTTCCGCGGAATGCACCGTCTCAAATACAGGAAAGACAGGTGTGGAAATGGAGGCGCTGACCGGCGTTTCCGTCTCGCTTCTTACGATCTACGATATGTGCAAGGCGATAGACAAGCGGATGGAGATCGGAGATATCCGCCTGATCGAAAAACACGGAGGAAAGAGCGGGGATTTCTATGCTTGACGGATCGCTCCGGAAAATCGATTACATGAGAATATCCGTAACAGACAGGTGCAACCTGCGCTGCGCGTACTGTATGCCGGCGGAAGGGGTTGCGCCTGTTTCGCATTCGGATATTCTGACCTTTGACGAGATCGTCAGGGTATGCGGAGCCGCAGCTTCCTGCGGAATCGAGCATATACGGATTACCGGAGGCGAACCGCTCGTCCGGAAGGGAATACCGGATCTCATAAAATCCATCGCGTCTGTTCCGGGAATCCGCACTGTGTCCGTCACGACAAACGGGATTTGGCTCGAGTCTTATGCGGAAGATCTCTACAGGGCAGGCGTGCGTCATTTTAATATCAGCCTTGATACGATGGATCCCGTGCTTTACCGGCAGATCACGAGGGGCGGGGAGCTGTCCCGGGTGATCGGGGGGATCGACGCCGTGCGCGCTCTTCCGGGGACAACCGTAAAGACGGATACGGTACTTCTCGGCATCCGGGAGCAGAAGCTTTACGACGTTGCGGAATTTGCCGCGTCCCGGGATATATACCCGAGATACATCGAGATGATGCCCATCGGATGCGGGAAGGAATGGCTCAAGGCGGCAGAGCTTTCGTATACCGCGGAGGATGTGAGGAAAATGCTGGCCGAAAGATACGGCGAACCGGTAAGGAGCGGCGACTCTCCGGGACACGGTCCCGCGTCCTACTGGAAGTATCCGGGGTTTGGCGGACTGATCGGATTTATACCCGCGGTGAGCTGCCGGTTCTGCGGGAACTGCAACCGTGTGAGGCTTACCTCGCAGGGACTGCTTAAGGCATGTCTGCAGTATGAAAGCGGAACGGATTTCAGGAGGCTCATCCGTACAGGCGCAGATGACGATGAACTGAAGATTTCATTTGCGGAAGCTGTGCGGCGGAAATCCGGAATGCACAGCTTCGGAAGCAGCGATATTCCGGACGAGGAATGGAGAAATATGTCACAAATCGGGGGCTGAATCCCCGATTTTTGTGTCTTACCTGAAAATCCTGGCGCCGGGATATTGTTCTGACCGTAAAATATTGCAATTTTGTTACGGGATGTGCTATATTGGTGGCACGGATACTGAAAAGCAAATATATTATCAGCGCTCATTATTATTTTTATGCCGGTACAAAAGAAAAAGTTCGAGAAGATGAAAACGATCCTTTATGCTGCAGCCGCACTGGTTGCGGCTTTTGCTGTATCCCTGATGCTCTCCGGATACGCGGAGGCAGCGGAAGAAAGACCGGTATCGGACAGATACTTCGTGTTTGTCGGTGACTCCTACGCGGTGCAGCGGACAGGAATCACGGTGCCCTGGCCGGAGGTGTTCCAGGATGCTCTCGGCATCGATCCGTCGCACTGTTTATACGCCAGAAAGGGCGCATACGGGTTCGCCAAGTGGAATCATAAGTTCATTGATCTTATCCGCCAGCTGAATAGAAATAAAAAAGTTACGGACGTTATCATCATGGGAGGCATCGGAAATGACTGGCACTGCACGACGTCAGTCATAAGGCAGCACCTTCTTGAATTCAATATTGAATGCAGGAGGCTGTTCCCGAATGCCAGGATTGTCTACGGCTTCTGCAACTGGAATACCAGGAACGCGGATGTAAGAGCAGCCATTTTGAATCATGCGCCTGTCTACAAATCGACGGCCGAAAGCTGCGGATGGATTTACCTGTCGGGCATGGAGAAAATCCTGAGGAGCCATCCGTCCTATTTCCAGGAAGACGCGCACCATCCGATTCAGAAGGCTCAGTATGTCATCGGGAATAAAATTGCGGAGCTTTACAAGCTGTACTGCGTGCGGAAGATCCGGCTGAATAAAAACGAGCTGGTGATTTCGAACGGCAAACCGGTCAGACTTGTGCCGAGGATCTATCCGTCGACTGCGAAGAACAAAAGAATTATCTGGACATCGTCGAATCCGCGGGTTGCTGTGGTAGACAATAATGGCAAAGTAAATCCGACGGGGAAGGGAACGACCGTGATCAGGGCAAAAACCGCGGACGGCGGCCTTTCCGCTGCCTGCACCGTCACCGTAGGGAAAGTGGTCGTAGGCGATGAACTGAATATCAAGCCGCAGTCGTTTGTGAGTCTGAATAACTGATAATTATGGCTGAAAAACGTGTTATTGTTGCCGGTGCGGGCCCTGCAGGGTTCGCCGCCGCGATCCGCGCCGCCATGTCCGGCGCGCGCGTTACGATTCTTGAGGGATCCGGAAAGCCGGGCAGGAAGCTTCTCACCACAGGAAACGGCAGGTGCAACCTGACAAATCTTGACGATGATATCTGCCGGAAATATCACTCCGATGAGGATCCTGCCGTGACGGAAAAATTCGTATCAGCCGTCATGGAGTCCCGCGGACCCTCGGAAACAATTGAATTTTTCAGGAAGATCGGACTTCCTGTAATTGACAGAGAAGGCTGGGTTTACCCGAGAACAGGGCAGGCCCAGTCTGTTCTGCGTGTTCTCATGAAAGAAGCCGAGCGTCTCCGCATCCGGCTGAAATGCGGCGCGAAGATCGAGAAGCTTTCGTATGACGGTCAAAAGAGGGTCTGGAACGTGCGGGCTGACGGATGGGATTACGAAGCCGACTGCGTGATTCTTGCCTGCGGCTCCTCAGCCGCACCGGATACGGGAAGCGACGGCAGCGGATATAAGCTCGCCGGGATGCTCGGAATCCGTGTTGTTCCTCCGGAGCCGGTACTTACCGGAATGCTCATCGACGACAGGGATATCGCCGCCGCTTCCGGCGCCAGAACTCCCGCGAAAATCACACTTACCGCGGACGGAAGGGTGCTTCATGAGGAGACCGGTGAAATTCAGTGGGCGGAGTACGGCATTTCCGGAATAGCCGTATTTCAGCTGAGCAGGTTCTTAAAGACCGCAAAAAAAGTGGAGGGCCCGGAAGCCGCTCCGCTTGTGCATATTGATTTCGCTCCGGATCTCTCTTTGGACGCAGTTCGGGATGAGATGCGGAATATGATTGATCATTTTGGCGGAAATGTGACCCCGGAAGCGCTGTTCGGGGCATTTGTACATGAAAGGGCAGCGGCTTTCTTAAGCAGAAAAAACGCCCCCTGGACACAGGCTGCAAAAAACGCATGGGAGCTTTCGGATCTGACAGCGAAGGCGCTTAAGAGCACCTGCCTTCCGGTTCGCGGCACCCGTTCCCTGAAGCACGCCCAGACCGCGTCCGGCGGGGTGGCGCTTTCGGAGCTTCGTGCGGGAACGCTGGAATCCGTCCGGTATCCCGGCCTCTTCTTTGCCGGCGAAATCATTGACATCGACGGACCCTGCGGAGGTTATAACCTCCAGTGGGCGTGGTCAAGCGGGGATGCGGCAGGCGCATCCGCCGCGGAGGAGGGTTGATCCGGCCGCGATTCGCGTAAAAAGCGGCATTTTTTCAGTCGCTGTAAGCGGTGAAGTCTTCGTCGGAGCCGTAATACGGCTCTTCTTCCGTATCAGCCTTTTCTTTCATATAGGTCTCATTTTCCGTATCAGCCGCCGCTTCAGCATCAGGCATAAGACGGGAGCCACTATATGGCTCTTCTTCAGCATCAGGCATAAGACGGGTTTCCGGGACGTCATCGCTTTCACTGCCGCCCGTTGCGGCGCTGAACATGGCCTCGATGAGTTCGTCCGATGTCTTTCGTTCCGGAGGCCCTTCCGGCGCATCTTCCGGCACCAGTGCCATAAAACCCGCATTTACCGTACTTTCTTCAGGATTATCAGATTTAAGGATATTGTCGTTTTCTTCCATCTGGGTGATCCTCCTGTCAATTGCTGTATTTATTATAACCAGAGAACGGAAGTGTTGCAAATGCTTCCCGAAAAGTGCCATACTGTTATAGAACCGTGTGATCAGTCCCACACCTCAACGCCGCTGTAAGCGGCCACGGTTCACGAGCAAGTAGCGCAGCGGATTGCGAGGGTCCGCTTTACTCGCGGCGGCATTTTACGCCCGGGGGCGGCAGTTCATAAGCAGAAAACATAAGCGGACGGTGATTGTCCGCTTTTCAAATCAACAGCGGGGGTAATTCGATATGGGAAGACGGGCAGCGGTCATCGTATCAAGCGACAGCAGCTATCAGGGTAAAAGAGAAGATAAGAGCGGACCCGAAGCCGCGCGGATACTTGAACTTGCCGGCTACGAGGTGACAGGAGTAAAAATTCTTCCTGATGACAGGGAGATGCTCGCCAAAGAGATGGCGGATATCGCCGACCGTGCCGCAGCTGACCTGATTATTACATCCGGCGGAACCGGATTTTCAAAAAGAGACGTAACGCCGGAAGCGACGATGGACGTCACCGAGAGGGCTGTGCCGGGAATTCCCGAGGCAATCCGGATGAACAGCATGAAATATACGCCGAAGGCGTGCCTCAGCCGGGCGGCCGCGGGTATTCGGAAATCGACACTCATCATCAATGTACCCGGAAGCCCGAAGGCGGTGAGGGAGAGCCTTGAGTTTATTCTTCCGGTACTGGGGCACGGACTTGACATACTGTCAGGAGATGCCGGAAACTGCGCGGATTGAAGGTGGGCGATTATGGGAAAAGTGATGGCTGTTAACATAAGTCCGGAGAAAGGGACGGAAAAGCAGAACGTCGGAAGCGCGGAAGTGATAGAGGACTTCGGGCTCAAGGGAGACGCCCATGCGGGAAAATGGCACCGGCAGGTAAGCCTTCTGTCCTATGAGGCTTTTTCGGCGTTTGAGGAACGCGGAGCCCGGATTCATTTCGGAGCCTTCGGCGAAAATCTCCTGGTCAGCGGCATCGACTTCAGGACGCTTCCTGTCGGGACCAGGCTGGGAGCCGGAGACGTGGTGCTCGAGATTACGCAGATCGGAAAGGAATGCCACAGCGGCTGCGCGATCATGAAAACCATGGGTGAATGCATTATGCCAAGGGAAGGCGTGTTCGCCAGGGTAATCCGCGGCGGAATAATTTCCGTCGGAGACGAGATGGTCCTTCTTCCTTTGGAGGGGTGAAACTGTCGTGACAGCATCCTGAGGCTGTGATATAATACGCTGAGGCGTCAGGGAAAGCCCCGGCATAACGCCAATGCAGCAGGAAAGCATTTTTAAGAGAGAATAATGATTATGGCACAGCAGATAACGACATTTATAGCAAATAAACCGGGTACCCTCGCGGAGTTCTGCCGGATACTGAAGATGCACGACATTGATATGAGAGCGATGAACGTATCCGACGCCATGGATTTCGGCATCGTGAGGGTTGTCGTCAGTGATACGGACGAGACGATCCGCGTCTTAAGAGACAGCGGATATGTGTGCCAGAGAGAGGATGTGCTCGCCATTGAGGTCGAGGACCAGCCGGGAGCGCTCGTCGGTCTCTACACGGCGCTTGGCGAAGCGGGAGTCAATCTTGATTACACCTACGCCCTGTTCTCGGGAAAAGAGAACAAAGCCGCATTTGTCATCAAGACGACTGACCGGACACACGCGATGGAGACACTTGAAAAGCTCGGCGTCAAGCTGCTCTCCGACGATGAGCTGTAATCATGCGATAAAGCTAAGACCGCGTAAGGCGGGCGGCAGGTCCGCGCCTTACGCGGTCTTTTTCACGAAATGATCACATTACGCCGCTATATTGGTCGAAACGGAGGGCCTGCCAATTGATAGAGGTAAAACATCTGACAAAATACTACAGCGAGACGGCCGCTGTCTGTGATCTTAGCTTTACGGTAAATGACGGCAGGATCTACGGATTTCTGGGTCCTAACGGAGCCGGGAAAACGACTACCATGAACATGATCACGGGGAGTCTCGCGCCGACGAGCGGGGAAGTGCTGATCGACGGTCTGGACATTTTTAAGGAACCGAAAGCCGCGAAGAAATCCATCGGATATCTTCCGGAGATCCCGCCGCTCTATCCTGATCTCACTGTCGGTGAGTATCTCCGCTTCGCAGCGGAGCTGAAGAAGACGGACCGTCGCAGCCGCAGCCGGGAAATCAGTGATGTTTTAAATGAACTCGGGCTTTTAGAGGTCGAGAACCGGCTGATCCGCAATCTGTCGAAGGGATTCAGGCAGAGAACCGGGATAGCGCAGGCGCTGATCGGAAATCCGGGAACGCTGATACTCGATGAGCCGACAGCAGGCCTTGATCCCAAGCAGATCACGGAAATCCGGGCGCTCATCCGGGAGCTGGGGAAAAAGCACACGGTGCTTTTAAGCTCCCACATCCTCTCGGAAGTAAACGAGATCTGCGATGAGATTCTGATCATCAGCAGGGGAAAGCTTGTCGCTTCAGGAACGCCGGAAAGCCTGCGGGCTCCCGGATATTCCGGGGATGAGATCATTGTCACCGTCGAGGGAGAGGAAGAGATCGTCCGCCGCGCCATCGCGGAGGAATACCCGTCAGGTGCCGGCAGCTGCCGGATTTTGCCGGACGGCGATGGCACCTGCACCATCCATCTCCGCACGGAAAATGCTGCGGATGCGAAGCGGTCCCTCGGCAGGGCGCTTGCGGCGCAGGGACTTGTGATTATTGAGATGAAAACAGAGACCGAGAGTCTCGAAGATGTGTTCCTCCGTCTGACTTCGGAGGACGAAAGAGCTGCTTTCGTTTCCGGGAGGCCAAATGGGAGCGATTTATAAAAAAGAACTGAAAAGCTGCCTGTCCGGGATGTGGGGAGCCGTTGCGGCCGCAGTCATGCTCCTTATCTGGGGTCTCATGTTCCGGTATTACAATCTGTACAACGGAGCGCTGACATATCATTACGCCGTGAGCGGTTCGACGCTGATGTTCTATATCGTCGTGCCGATTCTTTCGATGCGCGTGTTTTCCGAGGAAAAACGACTCGGAACCGAAAGGCTTCTGCTTACATCTCCGGTATCGCTGGCGGAGATCGTCTTTGGGAAATACCTGGCGCTGATCACCGTATTTGCGGTGCCGGTCGGCGTTATGTGCCTTGGTCCCCTCATCATGACGCGGTACGGCGCTGAGACCCTTGTCTGGGACTATGCCTGCATACTGATCTTTTTCCTTATGGGCTGCGCCTATCTCTCCGTCGGAATGTTCATATCCGCGACCACGGAGAGCCCGGTGATTGCAGCGGTTCTCAGTATTTTGTTTGTGTTTGCGACTCAGATGATCGGCAGCATTTTTCCGATTATCGGCGCCTCCGGCGTAACCTCGCTGATCTTTCTGATCGTACTCACAGGGCTTTGCGGCCTGCTTGCCTGGTTTATGACGGGCAGCGGAACGGCGGGCGTCACCGTGTTCGGAGCGCTGACACTCGCGCTGCTTCTGCTCTTTCGAATCAGACCCGAATGGTTCAGCGGGAGGACCACGTCCGTGCTCCGCGCGCTGGATTTTTATACGCACTACGAGGAAGCCGCCGCAGGCTCTTTCTCTGTCGTAAACATCCTGTATTTTGCGGCTTATATCGCTGCGGGAATCCTGCTGACGCTCCAGATTCTCGGCAGGCATCTGGCGGACCGGGGCCTGCGGCTTGTTTTCGGAACGGTCATTCTCGCGTCCTTTGCAGTTAGTATCGGGATCGCCGCTGCCCTTCCGTCTTCTTACGTTTCCTCGGATCTGACGGAAGGCAGGCTGTATACGCTGGGCGAAACCTCAAAGGAGCTTGTCTCTTCCCTGTCTGAAGACGTGGTTCTTTATTATATTACTGAAAATGGGAGCGAGGACGAGGCTGTCTGGAAGCTCCTCGACGCCTATGAGGCTGCAGGCAGCCGGATCCGGGCTGAGAGGGTGGACGCCGTTGTAAGTCCGGGCTTTGCGAAACAGTATACCGATGAAAATGTCACCCTCGGGAGCGTCATCGCCGTGTGCGGCGAGCGGTCAGCCGTTGCGGACGCGGGTACATTTTATATCTATAATTACGGAACGGATTTTACGGCAGGTGCCTATGACGCAGAGGGCCGTATTACTTCCGCGATTGCTTCGGCGGTCAGGGAAAAGCCGAAGAGTATCGGCTATACCGTCGGACACGACGAGGTGCCCCTCGGCTCCGAGATGGAGGACGCGGTCGCGAAGGCGGGACTTGAAGCGGTTCCGGTCAATCTTCTTACGGGAGAGATACCAAAGGAGTGCGCGGCTCTCGTCATCTTCTCACCCCAGCAGGATCTGACGAAGGAAGAGGCGGACAAGGTGATATCCTATCTTTACGAAGGGGGACATGTCCTCGCGGTTTCCATGCCTTACCTGGCCAGCGGCGTCCGGACTCCGAATTATGATTCCATTCTCGGAGCGTACGGCATCAGCCGGAAGGAGGGCCTCGTCATGGAGGGAGAAGAACAGCGGTTTGTTCAGGCGCCGTATCTTATCCTCCCGGAGGTGCAGGATTTATCTCCCGTAACAAGGGGGCTTGCAAACAGCAATATCGTGTACGCGCTCTCGGAGGCGCTTGAGGCCTCGGAAGAGGATGACATGCCCTGGACGGTGACGCCGCTTCTTCTGACCTCCCACGGGGCATATCTTAAATCGGATATTGACGAAACGGTAGAAAAAAGAGAAGGTGATCCGGAGGGC
The DNA here is from genome assembly GCA_902797075.1 of uncultured Lachnospiraceae bacterium. Taxonomy (GTDB): domain Bacteria; phylum Bacillota; class Clostridia; order Lachnospirales; family Lachnospiraceae; genus Chordicoccus. Next base: position 4,322 of record CADBRO010000042.1, on the reverse strand, counting down.
GAATACGTGCTTGCGCTTCAGGCGGAGCAGACATTTTCGGCGGACAGCTTCGGCGCCGCCGATATGCCTGAGGACCAGGCGGAGGAGGGCGGAGAGGAAGCCGGAGAAAGGAATAAAGTCACGAAGCTCCTCTGCTTCACGACGCCCTGCGCTCTCAGCTCGGACGCGCTTTCATCGCTGATCCAGCAGTATACGGCGCTGCCGGAGGGAAACAGCGCGCTGATATCTGGCATTCTCGCCTATCTGACGGATGAGGAAAGCGCTGTCTATGTTCCTGCGAAGACTCTGGCGACGCCGCAGACCGTCATCGCGCGGGGAACGGCGGATCTTCTCGGCGGATTTCTCATGCTGGGACTTCCCGCTGCGGTTCTTGCCGCCGGCTTATGGGTCTTTCTGTCACGAAGAAGGAGGTGACCGGATTGAAGCGGAGGAAAGCAGTTCTTGCCGCCTCTTTTGCGGTCCTTGTGCTGCTGATCGCTATTCTTGTCTTTTTAAGGCGGGAAAATGCGGAAAGAGCCGCGGGAAGAGACAGGGAGCTCCTGACGGAGTTTACGGCGGACCGGATCGCGGAAATTGAACTCGAATATCCGGGCGGTGAGATTTTCCGTCTCAAGCGCACGGACGGAATATGGGAATGTCCGGACGAGCCTTCGAAAACGGTCGATCAGATGAAAGCGTCGACGCTCGCAGCCTCGATTACCGGAGTATCCGTAACGAGGGTGATCGACGGCGCGGAGGATGCGGAACAGTACGGACTTGCAGAAAATGTCCGGAAAATCCGCATTAAATCCGAAGACGGACAGGAAGTTACGGAAGCCGTCGGGGCATCGAACGATCTTACGATGGATGTTTACTGCATGAAGCTTCCGGACACCGGAACCGTCTATGCGGTTTCGCCGGCGGTTCTTGCGGCTTTTGACACTGCTCCGGAGGATTATTTTTCGGACGGGGACAGCGTATCTTAAAATTCTATTTTTCCGGAGGAGAATTATGAGCAGAATCGGCACAGGTTATGATGTACACAGACTGACAGAAGGACGGGCGCTGATACTCGGAGGAGTAACGATCCCCTATGAAAAAGGCCTGCTCGGACATTCGGACGCCGACGTACTGGTACATGCAATTATGGACGCGCTCCTCGGAGCTGCGGCCTACGGGGATATCGGCATCCATTTTCCCGACAGCGACCCGCAGTACGAGGGCATATCGTCACTCCTTCTTCTTCGGAAGGTCGGAGGAATGCTTATCAACGGAGGGTATAAAATCAACAATATCGACTCGACGATTGTCTGTCAGGCGCCGAAGCTAAAGGATTATATACCTGAGATGAAGGCAAATATCGCAAAATATCTGATGATCCCCGAGGACAGGGTCAATGTGAAGGCGACGACGGAGGAACGTCTCGGCTTTACCGGAAGCGGAGAAGGGATAGCTGCCCAGGCGGCCGCGTCGATCGATCCGATTGGGGGCAGCGGGAATATCCGGGTCTGAGGCTTTTGGCGCGGCGCCGCTCATTGCGGTTGACAAATGATGCGGTTTGGATAGACAATACGTAGGTAGGTTCCCGGATCGGAAAGGGGACCGTATCATGAAAGAAAGAGAACGGCTGCTATGAAAATATTTAACTCCTTAACCATGACAAAACAGGATTTTGTCCCGATTGAGCCCGGAAAGGTCAGCATGTATGTCTGCGGACCGACGGTATACAACCTGATTCATATCGGTAACGCCAGGCCCATGATCGTATTTGACACGTTCCGGAGATATCTTGAACACAGGGGATACGAGGTGAACTATGTCTCCAACTTCACGGACGTCGATGACAAGATCATAAAAGCCGCGAACGAAGAGGGCGTCACCGCAGAGGAGATCGCCGCGCGGTATATCGAAGAGTGCAAAAAAGACATGGCGGCGATGAATGTAAAGCCAGCGACGACGCATCCGCTGGCGACGCAGGAAATCGACGGCATGATCGCGATGATCTCGAAGCTGATCAGTACCGGACACGCGTATGAAAAGAACGGGACTGTGTATTTCAGAACCAGAAGTTACCACGATTACGGAGAACTGAGCCATAAGAATCTCGACGACTTAAGATCCGGTTTCCGTGATCTGAAGGTCAGCGGCGAGGATGAAAAAGAAGATCCGCTGGATTTCGTGCTCTGGAAGCCGAAGAAGGAAGGCGAGCCCAGCTGGAAATCTCCCTGGAGCGACGGAAGGCCGGGATGGCATATCGAGTGCTCCGTGATGGCGAAGCGGTATCTCGGAGATACCATCGACATTCACGCCGGCGGTGAAGATCTTGTTTTCCCGCATCATGAAAATGAGATCGCCCAGTCCACATGCGCGAACGGCGTTCCGTTCGCCCACTACTGGATGCACAACGCATTCCTCAATATCGACAACCGGAAAATGTCGAAATCACTGGGTAATTTCTTTACGGTCAGAGACATATCGAAGAAGTACGATCTTCAGGTACTCAGGCTGTTCATGCTGTCCGCTCATTACAGAAGCCCCTTAAATTTCAGCGCCGAGCTTATGGAATCCGCGAAAGCGTCTCTTGAGAGAATCAGGAACGCCGCGGAGAGGCTTCGGGATCTGGCGTCCGGTGGTGCGGATGCGCCTCTTACGGATGAAGAGCAGAAGATCGCAAATGAGGCCTTTGAGTTCATCGCAAAATTTGACGAGAAGATGGACGACGACGCAAATACCGCGGATGCGCTGGCGGTGGTTTTCGATCTGGTGCGTTTCGCGAACGTGCATGTCCCGGACGGCGCGTCTCCGGCGCTGGCAGCACGGGTGTTGAAGGTTCTTACGGGACTTACGGATATCCTCGGTCTCATCGTACTGACGGAGAAAGAGGATCTCGACACGGAAATCGAAAACCTGATTGCCAGACGCCAGGCCGCGAGAAAAGAGAAAAACTTCGCGGAAGCAGACAGAATCCGGGATGAGCTTAAGGCGATGGGAATTGAACTGCTCGATACACGTGAGGGAGTCAAGTGGAAGCGGATCTGAAAGAAATGTTTCTGCCGGAATTTACGGCTCAGGAAGCGGGGAATTTTTCCCCGCTTGCTCTGGCTTTCGCGGGCGATGCAGCCTATGAGCTGGCTATAAGGACCATGCTCCTTAAAACAGGTATTTCAAGGCCGAATCTTCTGACAAAGCGAAAAGCGGAGCTGGCAAAAGCCCCGGCCCAGTCCCGGATGATGGAGGTTATAGAACCCCTTCTTACGCCGGAGGAGTCAGAGGTTTACAGACGGGGCAGAAACGCGAAAACCGTGTCACAGGCAAAGCACGCCACCGCAGCCGAGTACCGGCGGGCTACCGGATTTGAAGCCCTTATCGGATGGCTCTATCTTTGCGGCAGAACAGAGCGGATGCTGGAGCTTATCTCCGCAGGCATAGAAAGTGAGAATCCTTAAAAAGAGAAGGAGGGTCCACATTGGATCGGATTGAAGGCAGAAATGCAGTTCTTGAGGCATTCCGTTCAGGGGTGACCGTGGACAAGCTGTTTGTTCAGGAGCATCTCACGGACGGACCGGTGAGAACTATTCTCCGCGAGGCAAAAAAACAGGATACCATCGTCAGCTTCGTGACGTCAAAGCGGCTCGATGAGATGTCGCCGGGAGGACGTCATCAGGGCGTCATCGCCCAGGTTTCCTCCTTTGAGTATTCCACCGTTGAGGCGATTCTTGCGTCTGCGGAGCAAAAAGGCGAACCTCCGTTTCTTGTGCTGCTGGACGGAATCGAAGACCCGCACAACCTGGGCGCCATTATCCGGACCGCATGCCAGGCCGGAGTTCACGGCGTGATCACGACGAAGCACCGCGCGGCGGGACTTACGTCGACAGTGGTCAGGGCTTCTGCGGGAGCGGTATATCACGTCCCGGTCGCCAAGGTTACGAATTTGCGAAGAACGATAGATGAACTGAAACCTAAGGGAATCTGGTTTGCCTGCGCGGATATGGACGGCACCCTCATGTACGACGCGGATCTGAAAGGCGCCCTCGGTATCGTGATCGGAAGCGAAGGCGAAGGAGTCAGCCGCCTCGTGAAGGAAGCCTGCGACTATACGGTCAGAATTCCCATGAGTGGTAAGATTGACTCGCTGAACGCGTCGGTCGCCGCCGGAGTGCTGATGTATGAGTCCGTGAGGCAGAAGGGGACCCTTCGATGAATGCCGGGGAACAGCGCCGGGACGAGGAGCTGATCCTTGCTTACCGCGCGGGGGAGGCGGATGCCGCCGACGCGCTTCTTTCGAGATACAAGCCGCTGGTACTGAAATTGTCGAGGGCGAGATTCATCGTGGGAGGCGATCA
>CADBRO010000041.1 GCA_902797075.1 uncultured Lachnospiraceae bacterium | reverse complement strand
GAAATCGGTAATCTTAAAACAAGTATTAAATGAGCTTGAAACCGCAGGAAAGAAATGCCTTTTCCTGGATTTTGACCTGCGGCCGGTCCGGGCAAATATTCCTGATGCGGATGCACTCATTGCCTATGTGAATGATTATCTGGGCGAAGAAAAGCTCTATGTATTCCTGGATGAAGTCCAAAATGTTGACGGATGGAACGAAGCTGCAAGAACGCTGCGGCTTTATAATACTTCGGTATTCATTACCGGAAGCAATTCCAGACTGCTTTCCCGGGAATTTACGAAGGAACTGTCTGGACGTTATGTTTCCTTCCGCATAAGACCTTTCGTATACCGGGAGGCCAAAGAATATGCTGACCAGTTAGATCGCCGGTTTGAGATCAGCGATTACCTGATCTGGGGCGGTTTTCCCGCCGCGATAGAGCAGCAGGATGAAGAATCCATGAAGCGATATCTGAACGATCTGAACAGCACCATCATATACAATGACCTCGAAAACCGATACAATATTCGAAAGAAGGATGTGTTTGAACGCATCGTCGATTATATTTTGGTATCCAATGCCAGGATCTTCAGCGCGAAGTCCATTGCCGATTATATGAAGGGACAAAATATTCCCGTCTCCGTTCCGACAGTGATCAAGTATCTCGGGTATCTGAAAGAAGCCTATGTCATCGACGACATTCGCATTTACTCTCCCAAAGCAAAGGCGAAGCTCAATTATTACTATAAGCTCTACGATGAAGACGTTTCCCTCAACAGTATCCGAATATCCGGAAACCGGTATGATCTTACACATAACTTGGAAAATATCGTCTTGAATGAGCTGATCTATCTGGGATGCGAAGTGACTGTGTATAACAATAAAGGACGGGAGATCGACTTCAGAGCTGTCCGGGAGGGCAAATTGTATCTGATTCAGGTCGCCTACAGTGTGGCGGAAGAAAAAGCCTATGACAGGGAATTCTCCGCATTTGCAGGTATTGATAACACAGTGAAAAAAATAATAATTACAAACGATGATATCGACTATTCGACCAGTACCGTTTATCACTATAAACTTCGCGATTTTCTTATGATGGATGCGTTATAGGATCTCAAATCACCAGAAGTGATACGAACGTGGTTCCGGCATGGTCTGATAACCCATGCCGGCATCATCCGGCGTTGAATAATGCGCTCAGCTCATCTGCATGCTCCTCAAAGACCTTCAGTACGTACTTATCCCAGTGACGCGCATCCCTTGAGGCGCTGCCAAAAACATAGTCCTCCTGGCCGTAATCTATTACATCAAATCCCGGGATTGCCTTGTTCGCGCCTGTCGTCCGATACGACGCTGCATCCGCCAGGGTAAATGAAACCTTTCCTTCTTCATCAACACTTACCCAATCTGAAACGTCAGTCCCTGATGCGCTTTCATCCGTACCATTCGCTGTTGTTTCCGCCGCTTTCTTGACAATCGTTTCCGCGCCTTCAACATGTTCTCCGACCATCGTATCTACCCAGAGAGACAGGGAGTTTCCAAGGGTCTCCGACGGTACGTGTCCGCCGTCCCACTGCCACTCGATCGTGGCGTCGATTCCTGCATTCAGCATAGCAATCTCAAGATTCAGGGAATTCATCATGGAAATGTCACCCTCGGCCGCGCCCATGACAATTCTCATCCAGGCCGGATCTTCCGTATCTTCAGCACCAATATAATTCAACGGATTATAAAGCTCAACCTGGTTATTTCCGTACTCGTCTCCTGCCTCAACCTCTGCGATGTCCGCTCTGTAGGCCTCCTGCATTTCCTCAAAATCAGCGTAATTTGACGAATCTCTGCCGCTGCCGGCTGCCTGGGTAGTTCCTGCGTCCGGGGTTCCGACATCCATCACGTCGCCGCTGCTGTTTTCGGCGACAGCATTGTTTTCAATGCTGCGTTCAGGTCCATCTGGATCGTCCGTAACAGCATCCGAACCATCGAAGTCACTCATCACACCTTCCGGAGTACCATCTGAACCGTCCAGCTCGCCATTTATCCCTTCCGGAATGCTGCCCGGTCCGCCGAACTCTCCATCTATCCCTTCCGGAATGCTGCCCGGTCCGCCAAACTCTTCCATCTCCTCAGAATCACTTATCGCACCGCGCTGTCCGCGCATTCCTCCAAATCCGCCGTCGCCCGGCTTTCCGCCCATACCGTCGAATCCGCCGTTCTCACCATCACCGCGCATTCCTCCAAATCCGCCCATACCGTTCGGACCTCCGAAACCTTCCATACCGTCCGGGCCGCCAAAACCGCCCATACCGTCCGGACCGCCAAAACCGCCCATGCCTCCCGGACCTCCGAAGCCGCCTCTTCCGTTCGAGGATTTCGCGTATCTTCCTTCCAGAAATGCAGCTGTCTTTTCCTCAGCTGTCATCGCGGCAAGCTCTTCATCTGTCAGCGCATTTCCATTCTCATCGAACCATGTCCAGCCTTCCGCATAGTCCAGATTATCAACATACCACTGAAGATTATCAATAAACTCCGCCAGATAAAGATCCAGATAAGTTCCGCCGTAGCCATTGGTATCCGCGTACTTCTCTTCGTCGTATTCAATCGTCAGCGCAACAGTGCTGTTCATCTCACCGTCGCCGTCAAGATCAAATCCGACAGCCGCCTCATCTACGGTCAGATTCTGCCCGTTGATATAATCCATATATTCTTCGGCGAGATAGGAAGCCAGCTGTTTCTGGAACTCCGTGGAAAAGCTGTAGTCCGTATCCAGATTGTATTCAAATGCCATCGCCATATCAGCCTCGGCAAGGGATGTAATGCCGCTGTAAGCCACGCAGCCCCAGACTCCGTCGCTCAGGGCAACCGCTTCGCCGTCAATATTTACGGTCGTGTCGTACGTGCCGTCTTCATTTTTGTAAATGCCTACCGCTCCGGCTTCGATCTCGTAATCATAAAAGTCCGGATTATTCGACGTCGCGGCGAGCATCACCGCGTGAGCACCGCCGCCGGAGCCGCCGGTCGAAACAAAGCGGTCCACATCGCCGGGAAGATTGCCGAGAAGAATATTGTACTTGACGAAACGGACCGCATTTTTCTGGTCCACGAGACAGCTCGGCGCGTCACCG
>CADBRO010000040.1 GCA_902797075.1 uncultured Lachnospiraceae bacterium | reverse complement strand
CCGTAGCGAGAGGGGGACTTGAACCCTCGACACCGCGGGTATGAACCGCGTGCTCTAGCCAGCTGAGCTACCTCGCCGCAAAATTTCCGGCGGTCTCTTTTCGCGACCGCCAGATTATTATATCCAAGATACTGCAATGATGTCAAGCATTATTTGTAATATCTAAGCTGCTATTCACGGCCGTCCTGCAGCCTGCAGGGACGGGTCCGTGGATTGCAGTATATCTCATTCCGCTCTGTGTCCCGAGTTTTCCTCGATCTTCCAAAGCTCTTCCTCGTCGATCTCGATTTCAGTTTTCTGCCTGTTTTTCGACGCACCTCCGGTCACTTTATCCAGGGCATCGCTGTCAAGGCGGGCCGCCAGGCATTCACTGGAAACAGGATCTTTCTTTTCTTCAAAAGCCATAATCTCTACTCCTTCAATGGTTGCTCTTTGCAAAGCTTCCCGTTCATCTTATCCGGCTGCATCGCACAGAAGCGTCACAGATCAGCTGAAATACCGAACGCCGGACTCGAATACCTTCATATCCTGTTCGCCGAAGATGTTCATCGCGACGCCGCTGCCGCGTCTCTCGACGTGCGCCATTTTGCCGAATACTCTGCCGTCCGGAGACGTGATTCCTTCGATCGCGCAGTAAGAGCCGTTGATATTCCACTCCTCGTCCATAGAGATATTTCCGTCCGGGTCGCAGTACTGCGTCGCCACCTGCCCGTTTTCAAACAGCTTCCGGAGCACGCTCTCCTCCGCGACGAAACGTCCCTCGCCGTGGGAAGCGGGCGTCACATAAACGCCTCCGTTTTCTGCGAGCGAAAGCCACGGTGATTTGTCAGAGACGACCTTCGTATAAACCATGCGGCTGATATGTCTGCCGAGCGTATTGTACGTCAGCGTGGGTGATGTCTCGGTCTGGCCGCTGATCTCTCCTTCCGGCACAAGTCCGAGCTTGATCAGCGCCTGGAAGCCGTTGCAGATTCCAAGGACAAGCCCGTCTCTCTCATTCAGCAGCTTCATGACTTCGTCTTTGATCTTCGCATTGCGGAACGCCGTCGCGAAGAATTTCGCCGATCCGTCCGGTTCGTCGCCCGCCGAGAAGCCGCCCGGGAACATGATGATCTGGGCTTTGCTGATCTCGGAAGCAAATTCGCCGACGCTCTCCCTGATATCCTGTTCCGTTAGATTTCTGAAAATGCTGGTGCTGACCGACGCACCGGCTCTTTCAAAGGCCGCGGTCAGATCATACTCGCAGTTTGTGCCCGGGAACACGGGAATGAACACATGCGGCTGCGCAATCTTATGGCTGCAGACCACAACATTCTTTTCTTTCCAGATACCGGTTTCCACGGCATGGCTCTCCGCGCCGGTTTTCGTGCGGAAGACGCTTTCGAGTCTTCCCTTCCAGGCATCGGCCGCCTCGTCCGTGCTGATCGAGATATTGCCGTAGCGGAAGAAGCCGTCGTCGGTTACCTCGCCGATCTCAGTATATTCCGACGCGAGATTTCCGACCTGTCCTTCTTTCACCTCGCAGACGATATCCGCGTAATACGGCGAGAAGAAATCAACCGGGCTCACATTGTGACGGATGATCAGGCCTTTTCTGTTGCCGAAAGCCATCTTGCTGACCGCCTCGGCGATGCCGAACCGTCCGACGGTATACGCAGAGACAACTCTGCCTTCACCGATATCTTTTCTCAGCTTTTGCCACGTTTCCAGCATCGCCTTGTAATCCGGCATCTGCGCGCTGTCCTTCTTCATCCGGATCCAGACGATCCTGTTTCCGGCCTCTTTGAATTCGGGCGTAATCAGGTCACTGAGCTTTGCCGTATCCACCGCGAACGATACAAGCGTCGGTGGTACGTCGATCTTCTCAAATGTCCCCGACATCGAATCCTTTCCGCCGATCGACGGAAGTCCGAAGCCGATCTGCGCGTCATATGCTCCGAGCAGAGCCGCCAGCGGCTGGCTCCACCTGGACGGATCCGAGGTCATCCTGCGGAAATATTCCTGGAAGGTAAAGCGGATCTTCGATACGTCTCCGCCGGCCGACGCGATTTTGGAAATCGAGGAAGCCACCGCCCATGCGGCGCCGTGATACGGGCTCCAGCTGCTCAAATTCGGATCGAATCCATAGCTCATGAGCGTAACGGTATTTGTTTTCCCGCCCGGTACCGGAACCTTGGCAGCCATGACCTGCGTCTCTGTCAGCTGCAGCTTTCCGCCGTAGGGCATAAGCACGGAACCGGCTCCGATCGAGCTGTCGAACATTTCCACGAGTCCCTTCTGGGAACAGACGTTAAGGTCCTGCAGAAGATGAAGCCAGCGTCCCCTCACGGCCGCGTCTCCGCCATCATACCAGTTCCAGGGATGCGGATTAAGCTCTGAGATCCCGGGATCCGGAATATCCACGCGGACATCCGTCTCCTGATGGGCGCCGTTCGTATCGAGGAACGCCCTCGGAATATTCACGATTTCCGCTCCGCGCCAAAGCATGACAAGCCTCGGATCTTCGGTCACAACCGCAACCTTCGTAGCTTCAAGGTTCTCGGACGCGGCGTATTTCATGAACTGCTCTTCATCCTTCGGGTCGACGACGACAGCCATTCTCTCCTGGGATTCGGAAATGGCAAGCTCCGTTCCGTCTAAGCCCGAATATTTCCGCGGCACCAGATCCAGATTGATCCTAAGCCCTGCGGCAAGCTCTCCGATCGCAACCGCGACGCCGCCGGCGCCGAAGTCGTTGCACTTTTTGATGAGATGCGCCGCTTCTTCTCTCCTGAACAGTCTCTGCAGCTTCCGCTCCGTCGGGGCATTTCCCTTCTGTACTTCTGCGCCGCAGGTATTGGTTGACTCAACATTATGCGCCTTCGAGGAGCCTGTCGCTCCTCCGATGCCGTCGCGCCCTGTTCTTCCTCCGAGGAGGATAATCACATCACCCGGATCGGAGGTCTCACGCACGACAGCCCTTCTCGGCGCAGCCGCGATGACTGCCCCGATCTCCATGCGCTTTGCGGCGTAGGCCGGATGATAAATCTCCTTCACATAGCCCGTGGCAAGTCCGATTTGATTGCCGTAGGAGCTGTAGCCGCGCGCCGCTTCCCGCACCAGCTTTTTCTGCGGAAGCTTTCCCGGAAGCGTCTCGGACAGCGGTACTGTCGGATCCGCGGCACCGGTGACGCGCATCGCCTGATATACATAGGTTCTTCCTGACAGCGGATCGCGGATCGCACCGCCGAGGCATGTCGCCGCCCCGCCGAAGGGCTCGATCTCGGTCGGATGGTTGTGCGTCTCATTTTTAAAATTGATCAGCCACTCTTCTTCCCTGCCGTCCACGTCAACCGGAACGATGATGGAGCAGGCGTTGATTTCCTCTGACTCCTCCTGATCGGCGAGTTTTCCCTCCGCTTTCAGCTTCTTCGCGGCGAGCGTTCCCAGATCCATAAGGGAAACATACTTGTCCTTCCGGTCCCCGTAGATCGCTTTTCTGTCCGCGAGATACGCTTTAAGCGTCTCCTCCATGCGCGCCTTGAAAGCGCCTTCCCCGAAGGTGATTTTCTTCAGTTCCGTTGAAAATGTGGTGTGCCGGCAATGATCCGACCAGTAGGTGTCAAGCACGCGGATTTCCGTAATCGTCGGATCCCGGTGCTCTTCATTTTCATAAAAGCGCTGGATAAAGCGGAAGTCCTCAAATGTCATCGCAAGATTCAGCCTGTGATAGAGGTCCGCCAGCGGCCCGTTCTTCATCTGCCGCATTCCGCTGATCACGGCGACGTTGTCCGGATCCGGATAGTCTTCCGTAAGCGTATCCGGCTTCTTCTCTCCCGTAACCCTGGAATCCACCGGGTTTACGCGGTTCGCGATGATTTTCTCCAGATCTGCGGAGCTGACGTCTCCGATGATCATATACGTCACGGCGCTTCTTACCACCGGTTTTTCTCTCTCGTCGAGCATCCGGATGCACTGCTCCGCGGAGTCGGCCCTGAGATCAAACTGTCCCGGAAGATATTCGACGCTGAACACCTGTGAATTTTGGACTTCCGGCAGCGTCTCCTCGTAGACAATATCTACCGGTGGTTCTGCAAATACGGTATGTTTTGCGGTTTCAAAGACGGCGTCGGAGACATTTTCAACGTCATACCTGTTGAATACCCGAACATCCGTCACTGTGCCAATGTTTAGATACGTGCTGATTTCTTTCTTCAGATCGTTTGCGGAAATGGCGTACGCCGGTTTCTTCTCCACGTAAATTCTTCTGACCATTAATGCTCCTTTCACCTGCCAAATCGTTTTCCGATTCCGTTATGATCTGTTCCAAAACTCCGTTATTATGTCCACCGCGTTCTCCGCACTGCAGATCTTCACATTGCTCCATTCGCGCGGAAAGAGACGCCTGTAGGGTGACGTATTGAACCTCTCGTCGAGAAGTACGATGACGCCTGTATCTTCCGCGGTACGAATTACACGTCCCGCGGCCTGCTGCACTTTATTCATTCCGGGATACCGGTAAGCGTAATCAAAGCCGCTGCCGTCCCGGTCAAAGGAACGCTTCAGAATCTCCCGCTCGGCGGAAACCTGCGGGATCCCCGCGCCGACGATCACGGCTCCGATCAGCCTCGTTCCCTTGAGGTCTATTCCTTCCGAAAACATGCCGCCCATGACGCAAAAACCGATCAGCGTTTCCCGCGGCTCGTCGTAAAAGTTTTCAAGAAAGATTTCCCTGTCTTCCTCCTGCATGCCGGGCGTCTGCAGCACCCAGTTGACTCCGTCCCGGTCATATTCCTTTTTGTAGATCCGGAAAACGTCCTTCATCATGCGGTACGACGGAAAGAATACCATATAGTTACCTTTGCGGCACGATGCGATCCTTGCGATGTATCCCGCGATTCTTTTATACATCGCGTCGCTTCGTTCCGTATACCGGGTGCTTACGTCATTTCCCGCCAGGATCAGGCGTTTCGTCTCATCAAACGGGGATTCGGCGTAGATCGCCGCCGCCTCGCTGTTGTTTCCGATCAGACGCTTATAATAGGAAATGGGTAGAAGCGTCGCGGAAAAAAGAATCATACAGCGTCCGGCTTCTCTAGCCGCCATGAGCCGGCCGGAGGGATTAACGCAGAAAAGCCTTACCATGAAATGGTCTTCTTCGTCATATCCGCTGTAGACCGTATAGTTCTCATCGAGATACTCCGCTGTCTCCTCGAAGTCCCTGACTTCAAAATAGAAATCCAGAAGCTTTTCCTTCAATGCAGCGTCTCCGCTCTCCTGGAAAAGGTTCTGAAGCTCTTCGAGAATCCCGAGCGCCGCGTATATCAACGGCTGAAGGTCCGCCGGCTTCTCAATGATCCTGACCGGTTTTCCGGTTACCGCGAAGTCAGGCTCTCCGTCACACAGATGCTTTTCGGCAAGCATCAGCCGGTTTGCCTTATCAAGGGCTTTCGTAAGTCGCGGATTGCCTTTTCCGGCAGCGCGCTTCGCGGACAGAATGTGTTCCTTTACAAGAGAAGCGCTGTACATGCTTCTCCCGCGTTCCACGAGGTTGTGCGCTTCGTCGATCAGGAAAATGCCGTCGCCCTTTGTCCCGGCGGCGAAAAACCGCTTCAGCTTCACGTTCGGATCAAAGACGTAATTATAGTCGCCGAGAACCGCATCGCACCAGGACGCAAGATCCAGCGTAAGCTCGAAGGGACAGACCGTCTTTGCTTCCGCCTGGCGGAGCACCGTGTCGCGGTCTATGAACTTCCTGCTGCAAAGAAGCTCATAGACAGCGTCGTTAATCCTGTCAAAGTGTCCTCTTGCGTAGGGGCAGTCATCGGGATTGCAGGACGGCTCCGAAAGCGGGCAGATCTTTTCCTTGGATGTGATAAGAACCGCGCGGATGTCGAGGCCATTTCCGATCAGGATGGAAAATGCTTCTCTCCCGGCCGAGAGGGTCTCATTTCTCGCGGTCAGATAAAAGATCCTGTCCCCGTATCCTTCTCCGAGAGCCCTGACCGAGGGATAGACGCAGCTCATGGTTTTCCCGACCCCGGTGGGCGCCATAAGAAAGAGATCCTGCGCGTCCTTTACGGTTTTATAAACCGCATGGGTGAGCTTCTGCTGTCCCCTTCTGTACTCAAACGGAAACGGCAGATTCTGCATGGACCGGTCCCTTTCGACCCGGTGATTGTACTGCCAGCGCGCCCATTTTTCATAGGCGAGGACCACCCCGTTGTACCATTCCTCGATTTCAGAGGCACCGTACTCGAAATGAAAATACTTTATTTCCTCGTTGTCAAGATTGACGTACGTCATCCGGACGCCGATCTTCTGAAGCTCCATGTCCTTCGCGTAAATGGCGGCGTAACATTTTGCCTGGGCAAGATGAACCGCAAAGGGCTCTTCGAGAAGATTTACGTCAAGATACATACCTTTGATTTCATCGATGCAGGGAGGATCTCCCTCCATCACGCCGTCCGCGCGTCCTTCGACGCGTATGACGAACTCTCCGAAGGCCGTATCCCTCGAAAGCTTCTTCTCTTTCTCGTATCCGGACTTTTCCTTTCCCTGCAGCTTTCGGTGGATACGCCCGCCGGCCAGCGCTGCCTCCAGATCCGAGCCTCTCCTGGTTCTCGTATCCAGATCTCCGGACCGCAGAATGAATTCAACCAGATTCCGGACGGATATTCTGATGACGGACGTTTCCGGAGACAATACTTGGCGACCTCCCGTATCTTCAGCTGCAGACAACCTTCCGCTGTGTATTTGATCCCGTGACGGTAAGTCCCGGGATAGAATCGATAAACTTGTACAGCTGCGAGTAGCCGTACAGCTTGACGTTGAAGTTCCGGTGCTTTTTCCGGATTTCCTGCCCGAGCGTGCCAAGGCCGATGCCTGAGCGCCCGCGGGCTCTCACGATATCGCGGATATCGCGGATCACCGCATCGTCGCCGTTTTCTGAATCCTTCAGGCTGACGGTGAGGATATTTTTACTCTTATTGACCACGATTTCGGGAATATCTTCCAGGAACTTGCTCAGCTGGCTGTACCCGAAGGTCCGGATATCGAAATCCGGATATTTGCTCTGCAGCCGGCTGCCGATTTCGCCCGGCCCGGTGGTTTTTCCGTTGTTATCGTTTTTGGTTATGATATTAATGATGTCCTCGACGATCGCGTCTTTATTCGTCGCGGACGCGCCGCCCGCCGTCTCCAGCAGATTTTCGAGCTCCGTAAACACGGTGCACGCTGCGCGGAACGAATCCGGCGTCTTCTTCTCGCCCATTCCGATCACGATCTTTCCGGATTCCCGGAGTCTCGACGCAAGTCTCGTAAAATCGCTGTCCGAACTTACGATGCAGAATCCGTCCACATTCGAATTATACAGAAGATCCATCGCGTCGATAATCAGCGCGGAATCCGTGGCATTCTTGCCGGAGGTGTTCGAGAACTGCTGAATCGGAATAATTGATTTCTCCAGCAGTTTTTCGCTCCATCTCGCATTTGCCTGGGACGTAAAATCCCCGTAAATTCTCCTGTAGGTAACGGTTCCGTACTGGGACAGCTCATCGAAAATACCGTTCAGATATTTCCATGAGACGTTGTCGGAATCGATCAGAAGCGCGAGTTTTCTCTCTCCTTCCATGGTTCATCCAACCTCTCTTTGTACTTATATCTCTATCCCGTTCTTCCGAAGAAGCTCTCTGGCGGTCTCCGGAGAATCGGGGCCGGACGCATTTTTCACCGGAGCAAATTCCCTGTCCCTGATCACCTCGAAAGGCAGGCATCCGTCGAGTGAATTCAGAATATCGAAGATAAAGTATTCGAATTTCCATCCGTTCGGCTCTTTGCTTTTTACGGTCTGTCCGCTCACGGGATCCCACGCCGCGATGCTCTTGTCCGCAAAATGAATGGGCATGCCCTTCCCGTCCGCCTCCTCAAGATCTCTGATCCGGAAGAGATAGTTGAGGATAACCCCGTAATAATAGGCGTAACTTCCGTCCGGTCTTTTTTCATACCGCATACTGTCGGTCAGCTCATAATACTCGACGACAGCCGGACGTCCTCCTTTGTTGCACATCACGCCGACGCGCTCCTCCGGGGAGCTTTTGGCGACGACCTTCGAACCGGAGGGAAGCCCGCTCTCAAGAACCGCGCCGAAAAAAACCGGGTCGCAGATCCGCTGAAGAACATTGTCTACTGAAAATACATTCAGCCACTCAATTCCCTGGTCCTCGATGAGGCTCCCGTATCCCGCTTTAAGAAGGGAACGGAACCAGCCGCCGTTGCCATTTGGCGAGGAGGCGATTCTGCCTCTGCTCTCAAGAATAATCCTGCCGCTCCGGTCAACCGCCGGCGCCATTTCCTGCCTGTAAAAATGGACGTATTCCGGATCATATCCGAAATACCGGTGCTCCTTCAGAAATGACACGGTCTCGTCATGATTGCTCTCGCTCGTCATGATGAAAAGATGGAGAGACCGCCCGGCTGCATCCGCCGACTCGGAAAGATTTTCAAAGATTCTCTGGAAAATATAGACGTGCCGCGTAACGCCGATGTCTACGGTTCCTTTCGGACCGTCAGCGCCGAGCCGGGTTCCCATTCCGCCCGCCAGAAGGACCGCGGCGATTTTTCCTTCTTTAGCAGCGCTGATTCCGCGCGCAAGGAACTCTTCTCTCCTTGATTCGATCTCCGCTGCGCACATCACGTCGATGGGCGTGATTTCCTTCTGCTCCGGCAGTGACAGACTGTCCTTCTTTGAAAACGCGTCAAGGTATACTTCATCCAGCTCATCGATCTGAGAAAGCAGCTGCGCTTTCCCGTCCTCGGAAAGTTCCGCATAATAGCGAAGAAGGTGCTCCTGTCCGAGCGCCTTCAGTTTCTTCTCCGCCTGTTCATATGTCTGCAGCATCAGTCATCCTGCTCCTCAAATTCAATGTCAGTGTCCGTCATGGATTTAATGATCGCAAGCGATTTAACGTCAATTCCCTTGCTCCGGAGTTCTTTTCCTCCGTCCTGGAATCCCTTCTCAATCACGATTCCCACGCCTTCGACAGTCGCGCCCGCCTGCTCGATGATCTCAAGAAGACCGCAGACAGCACAGCCATTGGCGAGGAAATCGTCAATGATGAGCACATGATCATCACTTGTTAAAAACTTCTTTGAGAGGATAACGTCATAGACACGGCCGTGTGTATAACTCTGTACCTTCGTCGTATACAGACTGCCGTCAAGATTCAGGCTCTGGGCCTTTTTTGCGAAAACGACAGGAACCCCGAAATACTGGGCGGTAATGCAGGCGATTCCGATTCCGGAAGCCTCAACGGTAAGGATCTTGGTAACCTCACGGTTCCCGAAAAGACGATGGAATTCTTTACCTATCTCGTTGATGAAGGCGATGTCCATCTGGTGATTGAGAAAACTGTCTACTTTTAATATATTCCCCGGTCTGACCTGGCCTTCCTTAAGTATCTTCTCTTCGAGAGCTCTCATTGTACCTCCTGTTGGTGATAGTTCAATCTATCTGTGCAGTCCGTATGTTAGCCGGATCCGGTCAAGCCGCGCGACTGTCCGCCCGGTAAGGATCGTACTAAGATTCTACAACGAATCCGGAATAAACACAATGAAATAAGCAGTGCCTCGAAAAAAAAGACGTGAGGATTCGTCCTCACGTCTCTTCGCCGGTCAGTGTCGCGTGAATATAATCCGGAACGCGCCCCGGATCAATGCCGAGCACGTAGCCGAATTCACGGTTAATCTGCTTATCTGCTTCATTGAAAAAATATTCGTCTGCCGAATGAAACTTCTTTCCGGTCTTCGAAATCTCTTTCCGCTTCTGGTAAAGAGATGTGATGATCCCGAGAAGCACCTCATGAGATCCGCTCTTTACTTCCTGCTGAAGCGTGCGCTGCCGCGTCTTATCATCACTGATCCAGTCCATCTCCATGTCCGGTATCATTCTGATCAGTTCCCCGATCTCCTGCTTCGTAAGCAGCGGCCGGAGGACTGCGTCGCCGCGCTCTACCGGCACATAGATTTTGCTCCCCGGCTCATAGACCGGATTCAGGATATAATATTCGCAGGGACAGTCCTCAGTAAGCGTCTTCTCCTCTACGCCAACGACGACACAGACTCCTTCGCGGGCGTGTACAACCGTATCATTAGCCTTCCAACGCATCTCTCGTCCTCCCGTAAAATGAAACAGCGCGCAGACAACAGGACTTACGCAGTTATGCTACACGCTGTAACTGTATTTTAACTCAAAAACAGGTGGAATTCAAAGACAAATTGTCGTTGACGCGTATGGCGCTTTGCGATATAATACCAAAGTCGGCAGTGATGCCGCGAGTAGGGGAATCCTCTAATGGTAGGAGAGCGGTCTCCAAAACCGTCAATGGGGGTTCGACTCCCTCTTCCCCTGTTTTATCCGCAAGTCCTTGAAAACAGTGTTTTCAGGGACTTGTTTTTTTGGTTCGAAAAAAGATCTGTTTTCTGCCGCCTTCATGAAAGAGACGGAGCCGCCCAAAGCACTCCGCCTCTTTTATGATTCACTATCAATGCAAATCCGTACATTATTAATCAATCGCGGCAATCATTCCGTCCGCCATGGCCGTAAGGATGATGCAGCAGGATGTAGCGCCGGCATCAAGAACGCCGCGTGACCGCTCGCCGAGCCTGGAAGACCGGCCGTATTTTGCTACCATGTCTTTTGTGGAGTCCCTGCCGGTTTCCGCCGCTTCTTTCATTTTCAGAAGCGCTTCCTTAAAATCAGTTCCGGCGGCAGCTGCTTCCTTTATGCAGCGGACGCAGGGCTCTAGCGTATCGACCAGAGTCTTGTCTCCCGGACGGGCATCTACAATATCATATAAACCGTTAAGTCCTGCTTCAAGCATATTGCCGAAGATTTCAAGAGTGATTTCCTCTTCGTCTTCGGCGGCTTCCGCCATATCCATGAAGATCGTACCGTAGATCGGGCCCATAGAGCCGCCGATCTCGTTGAGAAGGATCATTCCCAGATCGTCAAGACCTTCCGTAAAGGAAACCTCGTCGTCGCCAAGGCGTTCCTTATAGGTCATAAACCCTTTGTTCATGTTCATGCCGTGATCGCCGTCTCCGATCAGGCCGTCAATATCGCCCAGATACTGCTTGTTTTCGTGAATGGCATCCACCATCGAAAGCATGATTCCGCGGCCGTTTTCATTTTTCAAAGCCATTTTTCGTACCTCACTCTTTTCAGATCTGCTTAAGCCCCATCGTATAGCAATCCATATCGATCAGTTCTCTGAGCTCGTCATCGAGCTTCATGACCGTCAGGGTTGCTCCCATCATATCGAGAGACGTGAAATAGTTGCCCACATAAGAGCGATGGATCTTAATTCCCCTGGCGGAAAGCAGTTTTTCCACCTCGTTGTACAGAACATAGAGCTCCATGACCGGCGTCGCGCCAAGACCCGAAACAAGAACGACCACCTCGTCTCCTTCGACGAACGGATAATCCGGAAGTACCACATTGACCATGCGCTCCGCCATCTGCGCCGCAGTCTCAAGCGGGCAGACCTCGATTCCCGGTTCTCCGTGATGGCCGATACCGACTTCCATCGTTCCGTCCTTAATCTCAAAATTCGGATGTCCGACTGCCGGCAGTGTACAGGGTGAAAGGCCGATGCCGATACTTCTCGTGTGATCGATCGCCTTCTGGGCGGCGGCAATTACTTCGTCGAGACTGCCGCCTTTCGCGGCTTTCGCTCCGCCGCATTTCCACATCAGGATCTCTCCCGCGACGCCGCGTCGCTTCTCCGGAGTTTCCTTCGGTGCGGAAGCCACGTCGTCGTTCGCGACGACTGTTTTAACGGTAAGACCTTCTTTCTTAGCCATTTTTACAGCCATCTTGACATTCATGTTGTCGCCGGAATAATTGCCATAAAGGCAGGCGACGCCCGCTCCGCCGTCAGCGGCTTTAAAAGCTTCAAGAAATGCCTGCGCCGTCGGAGATGAGCAGATCTCACCTACCGCTGCCGCATCGCACATATTCTTACCGATATAACCGATGAAAGCTGGTTTGTGCCCGGAACCGCCGCCGGTAACCACGCCGACTTTTCCCTCCGTCGGAGCGGAGACTGCGGCGATGACTCTCGGATGTGAAGTCGTCTTTACGATGTCGCCGTGTGTTTTGACAAAGCCTTCCAGCATCTCATCTACGATATTATCCGGATCATTCAGTATTCTCTGCATTTTTTACTGCTCCTTTGTATTCTTTAAACTCATTTCCCTGATCTTCGCGTTGCGGCTGATTCTTGCCTGAATCATATTGATAAGCATAATTGCAAGAAGCATCATTCCCCAGATCAGCTTCTTTGAGTATGGAGAGAACTGCCACAGCGTAAACGCCGTCTGCATCAGCTGAAGACAGAACGTGGCGATAAACACTCCGTAAAGCCTCCCCTTTCCGCCCGACGGACTGATGCCGCCCAGAACGGAAATCATAATGACCTGCAGCTGATAGCTGTCTCCGTATCCTACACGGGCGGAGCTTGAACGGGACATAATCATAAGCGACGCAATACCGGCCATCAGTCCGGCGATCGCGTATACTTTCATAATGACTTTTTCGTTGTCAATTCCCGCGAAACGGGAGGCCGTGTGGTTTTCGCCGATATAATGGATCTCATGGCCGAGCTTGGTGCGGTCAAGTGCGATAATAAGGACGATGAACACAAGGCAGGCCGTGATGAAAACATACGGTATCCCCATAAATGATCCGCTGCCGTATTTCAGAAATGCGGGAGGATATCCGCCGATACTGTTTCCGCCGGTAATACCCATCGCAAGACCGGAATACAGAGTCATCGTCGACAGTGTAGCGACGATCGGCGGAACCGAAAACTTTGAGATCAGGATCCCGTTGAAGAGGCCGCAGATAAGCCCGACGCACACCGCTACGATTACGGCGGCGAGAATCGTTACTGCCTGTCCTGCTTTTTCCACGTCGAAAAACTTTCCTGTCAGCGTCATGGCTGCAAGAAGGCTCGCAAGGTTGGCGTTAGCGACGATCGAAAGATCGATGCCGCCGAGGAGCATGCAAAGCGCCATACCGAACGCCAGAACCGCCACTTCGGAAAGCTGGAACGCCATGCTGGACAGAGTCTGGAGGTTATACATTTTCGACCCCAGGTTCACCAGCATCAGCAGACAGATGCCTACAAAGAAGATAAACAGAATCGCCATGGAAATGTCTCTGGAAAGAGACTCTTTTAATTTTTTCATCCTGTCATCCTCCCCTTATTCCGTATAAATAAAGTTCTTCCGGCTCTGGACCCTGCGCTGCCAGGAAGTCGAAATAAGACTGATCAGCAGCACGATTCCCATGAAGAACTCCTGCCAGGAAGCGGACAGTCCAAGATATACCAGAGTCTGGTTAAAGAGATAATACAGAATTACGCCGAGGATCGTCCCGAAGATCGTTCCGTATCCGCCGGACGGGGCCGCTCCTCCGATGACAACGCAGGCGATAACCGACATCTCGGTTCCGACCAGGGAGACCGGATTGACAGAGTTCGTTCCTGCGATATAGATAATACCCATTACTCCGGCAAGAAATCCCGCGAAGCCGAAGATAAAGATGCGGAGAAGATTTACGTTGAAGCCCGCGCGTCTCGCCGCCTCATTGTTGCAGCCCATTGCGAAAATGCCTTTCCCGATCAGCGTCTTCCGGAGGATAAACCAGGTAAGGAAGATACATCCGACGACCGGAATAATAAAAACAGATAAACCGATTGTTCCTCCGTACTGATTCGTCGTCGTGATCAGCTTCATCGAACTGAGCGTGCGGAACTGGGGCGGAAGCAGGCTGGCGCCGACATTTTTCGTCCCGATCATGATCGTCATCAGACCGAAATAGACGCTGGCCGTTGACAGCGTTATAATGAACGGTTCCAGCTTCAGCAGGTTGATCAGGAGCGCGTTTCCGATACCCAGAACGATACCGATCCCGATCGAAATGGCGAACGTCACGAACATGTTCGTGATCCCGAACGTCATGCACGCGCGGAGAGACGCATACCCTCCGAAAATGGCGATCGCCGGGAACGAGACGTCAATGCCTCCCGAGATCATGACCATCAGGACGCCCATGGCAAGAATGGCCGTTCCTGCTGACGAACGGATCAGGGCAAACAGCGTCGAAAGACTTAAAAATGCCGAATTTCTCGAAGCCACTATGATGCAGTAGATGAAAATAATAATCAGCAGGAACCTCTGCGTTCTGTCAATTTTCTTAAATGCCTTCATGATACCGCAGCCCCCTTTCCGGGTTTTCCGGATTCAACCAGCGCGTTGATCTTTTCCTTGATATCCGGATCCTTCATTTCTTCCTCGGTATACTCCTTCACCACATGTCCGTCGAACATGACGATGACGCGGTTGCAGTTTGCGACGATCTCCTCGACCTCGTCGGAGATCAGGATGATTCCCATTCCTTCCGAGGCGAATTTCTGGATATATTCATAGATTTCCGCCTTGGATCCGATATCAATACCGACCGTGGGAGTATCGAGCATGAAAAGCTTCGGGCTTGACGCCGCCCAGCGCGCGATCAGCGCTTTCTGCTGATTTCCGCCGGAAAGCGTTCCGACCAGCGTGTCCTCGTTATAGACCTTGATCCTGAAGGTATCAATCGCCTCTTTCGCCAGCGCCCGTGATTTCCCGGAATCTATATTCCCGAACAGCCCTTTCAGTCTCTTTAAAATGGCGGCAGCGACATTTTCATTGACGCTCTTCTGGAGGAAAAGCCCCTGGAGCGCGCGCTCCTCGGGAACGAGTCCGATTCCGAGATCAATCGCGTCGTCGGGACTGGAGATCGTGACCTTTTTCCCCTCCATGTAGATCTCGCCGCTGTCCGGCTTGTTCAGACCGAAGATTGAGAGGGCAAGCTCCGTCCGGCCCGCGCCGAGAAGTCCGGTCAGTCCGAGAATATCTCCCTTCCTGACAGACAGGCTGACGTCCTCGTAGTTCCCTTTCTTCGTCAGGTTCCTGACCTCGAGCAGTTTTTCCTCATTTTCCAGATTACGGCTGTACTGCTGATAGTCGACCTGGCGGCCGGTCATATAATAAGCGAGCTTCTTTGAGTCAATCTCAGAGGCCGCGAAATCCCCGATTTTATGGCCGTCACGAATAACCGTGATGCTGTCCGCGATCCGCATTACCTCGTCCAGCTTATGGCTGATGAATACGACCGCAATCCCTCTGGCCTTAAGGCCGAGAACAATATTAAGAAGGCTGTCGACCTCATTTTTCGTCAGAGCTGTCGTCGGCTCATCCATAAAGAGCAGCCTGGCGTCAAGGGCAAGAGCCCTGCAAATCGCGATCAGCTGCCTGTTCGCAATCGAAAGTTCCTGTACCTGCACGTCAAGCGGAATATCCACCCCTATCAGATTAAGGGCATCCCTGGCGATCTTCTCGATCTCTTTTTTGTTTGTCAGGGGTTTTCCTTCCTTGACAAGCTTGTTCATCGCGATATTTTCCGCAACGCTCATTGCGTGAAACAGCGAAAGATCCTGGAAAATAACCTGTATGCCCTCGTCGATTGCATCTTTAGTTGTATGTTTCGTCATCTCTTTGCCGTTGATGACGATTCTGCCGGCTGTCGGCTCTTCCACACCCGCGATTATTTTTACAAATGTGGACTTTCCGCATCCGTTCTCCCCGGCGAGACATTTGATCTCGCCTTCCTTAATCGTTATGCTTACGTCGTTCAAGGCCTGAACGCCGACATAACTTTTGCTGATGTGTTCAGCAACAACAATATTTTTTTCTTCTGCCATCATATCCTCCCGGGACGACCTGAGGTATTCCCGTAAATCACAAAGGCCGCCGCATGAAAAGCGTCTCCGCTCTCATGCGGCAGCTCCTTAATGAAACCGTTTATCCTTTACGGCCAAGCCGTCCGGATCTTCTTAATGCATTGCTTCCTTTAATGATCAGAACGGATAATTCGCAACGTTTTCAGCCGTGAAGACCAGCGGAGCATTGCCGACTACAAGGTTGCCGTCAACCGTAACGGTCTCATAGCCTTCTCTTGTGAAGGTCGTCTCAGAGTTGATCTCTTCGCCTTTAAGGATCTTGTATGCAAGTTCGCATGCTGTGTAGCCTGCGTCTGCCGGTCTCCAGCAAAGGCCTACATACTGTGTGCCGCTCTCGATGTAAGCGCCGCCCTGTGAAGGCATAGCAAGACCGACAAGCTTGATGTCCGTACGGCCGAGCTCTTCAAGAGCAAGAGCGATACCGTTTGAAGAAGCTGCTGTATCAACAAAGCCCTTCAGGTTCGGATATGCTGCGATTGCCTGAACTGCAAGGTCATAAGCGGTCTGCTCGTTGTTGTCGTCTTCGCCCGGGATTCCGTCCGGGTTAACCAGCTTCATATCCGGATAGTTCTCTTCCAGATACTTAACGCAGGAATTGAACCACTGCATATGTGTTGTCATTCCGAGTCCGCCCACAGCTCCGTAATATTCACCTTCGCCGCCAAGAGCCTCTGCGAGATACTTGCCGTAAAGCGTTCCGAAATAGTCATTGTCGAATGCTTCAAGGTCATAGTCAACGGAATCAAGAATATCGGAAGCTTCATGTGTAACAACGACAATACCCTGATCTCTTGCCTTCTGAAGTGTTGCCGCAACTGCCTGTGCGTCAACCGGTACGCAGCAGATGGCGTCAACGCCCTGGGAAATCAGGTCTTCCAGCATCGCGTTCTGCTTCGCAGCGTCACTGCCTTCCGGGTTGATCTCGTAAGCGTAGACATCTTCGTGATCAGCGCTGAATGCATCGACACCGGTACGCATATCGTCGAACCATGCGATACCTTCTGTCTTAGCGCAGAGAGCGATGGTGAACTCTTCATTGCCGGTGGCTGCCGCTGCCGGAACTGCTGTGGATACAGCAACGAGTCCTGCAAGAACTAATGCCAAACTTTTTTTCATGTTACTACCTCCTTTTTGACTGAAATGTCATTTATATAAACACGCTGTGTGTTTATTCCATATTTATAACAAGCCCTTTCAGTTCGTCGTCCGTTTCCATGAGGGTGACGGATACGCCCTGCATATCCAGCGAAGTAAAGAAATTTCCTATGAATGCCCCCGCGCAGGTAATCCCCCTTCCCCGGAGGATGTCTGCTATGCGGTTATAGAGGATATAGAGCTCCATCGAAGTTGTAGCGCCCATTCCCGAAACCAGCACGATAACTTCATGCTTTTCAGAATCATCATAGGTTTTCAGAATTTCATCCATCACCAGGTCCGCCGTCTCGTTGGCGGTTCTGGTCTTACAGGCGAAAAGTCCCGGATCTCCGTGGTGGCCGATGCCGAATTCCATGGTTCCGTCTACCACTTCAAAATTTGGAACTCCGACCTCCGGTATAACGCAGGCAGCCAGGGCAACTCCGATGCTTCTCATGTTCCGGTTGGCGCGCCTGCAAAGCTCCGCGATTTCATCCAGGCTTTTCCCCCGGGCAGCCGCCTCACCCGCTATTTTAAAGAGAAGCACTTCTCCGGCAAGACCCCTGCTGTTTGTCCTGTCCCCGTTTTCGGAAATGGTGGCAATATCGTCGTTCGCGCAGATCAGCTCGACGCGTATATTTTCACGTGCCGCCATTTTTGCAGCTTCTTTTACGCATTGATTGTCAAGTTTATAGTTGCCGTATATGCAGATCACTCCTGCTCCGCAATCGGCCTGGCGGAACGCTTCGAAAAACACCTCCGCCGGTGGCGCTTCGAAGATGTTGCCTATTGCCGCGGCATCGAGGTATCCTGGCTTCAGATACCCGATAAATGCGGGAAAATGTCCTGTTCCTCCCCCGGAGACCACTCCTACTTTTCCGCTTTTTCTGTCCAGATTTTTCAGTACAAACGCCCTCGGATGGCCGGTTTTCGAGATCAGATCCGGGTGACTCTTGAGATAACCCTGAAGCATCTCCTCCACCACGCGGTGCGGATTATTATAGAACTTTTGCATTGCCCCAACTTCTCCTGAGAAATATGCACGTTTAATCAGTTCACCAGTTCCAGAAACTTCATATAAACATCGATTTCACGCTCAGTCAGGGCCGGGGAGTTTTTCTTGCTCAGAACGAACGGTTTCAGCGACCGATACGTTTTCTTGAGATCCGCGGAACGAAGAAATTCTTCCGTTCCTTCGACGGCAGCGCTGACATTCAGGAAGAGCTCGCTGAGCCGGAATTCCTCCACGTTAAAAAATCTGGAGAGCTCCATTTCTTCAATTTTTTCAAAAAATGAATAACCGGTCTGATTCTTCTCGTCTGTCAGATCGGTGATGGCCATAAATAAATTTAGCAGTGTGGACAGTTTCAGATCGCTTTTCCGGTTCAGCTTCTGATTATATCCGGAAGAGTCCCAGCCCAGTTTGGCGCTGAGTTCCTTATTTTTTATATGTCTGCTTCCCAGCAGCACGTTGAGATTGACATAAAAGATATCTACCATCTTGTATTTGATGATTTTCTTGATGGTAATCTCTTCGAATTCAGTCATAGCGGCTATTTTTCCCGTTTTTTGTGCAATATGTACATTTCCGACAGATCATTCCTGCGGTATGGGGATTTTTTGCTGATGGCATTCATGTATGAGCATTATATATGTGTCTACTTTACCTAATTATTCGGTTTATCACAATCCCCCTTTATGTTACTAAGATTGACATTTAAGCAATTTTATAATAAAAGCCATAAACCGGTGTGTCCGGCTTATGGCTTTTTGATTCGGACAAGCAAGTACCTGCTCTCCTGACTCCGTATGTAGTATAATCAATGCGTACCTTTCCAACATTGAATCTGTGAAAACACCGTTTTACTGTTCAAAAGGGGGGCGCCGGATGAATATGAAATCGTCGAAGAAAATTCAAAAAAGAAGTCTGCCTGCAAAACTTCTCCGGATCATTCTGACCGTTTTTCTTGTCATTTTACTCGCTGTGGTGTGCTTTTTCGCTTTTCTTTCGATCACCGAATTTAAGCCCAAAGACCATGAAGACGCCGCGGTTTCGGGAGAGGGCCCGAAGGAGCTGAAAGCCGGCGAACCGCTGACTGTCATGGGCTGGAATATCGGTTACGGAGCTCTCGGAGACAACGCGGATTTTTTCATGGACGGCGGCACTTCAGTGCAGACGGCGGACAGATCCCGCCTCGACTCCAATCTGGCCGGAATTCTGAAAGAGATCCGGGATGTATCCCCTGATCTGCTTCTCCTTCAGGAGGTGGACCGCAGTTCGGCCCGCTCCCACAATGTCAACGAATATGAACTTATAAGAAATGAACTGACCGGCTGCACGGCTTCATTTGCCAATAACTTCAAGGTTGCATTTCTTCCTTATCCTATGCCTCCCATCGGCAAAGTGGATTCCGGAATTGCATCTTTTACGGCCTTCCCTGTGTCGGACGCGGAGCGCGTTCAGCTGCCCGTTCTCTTCAAATGGCCGGTCAGCATGGTGAATCTGAAGCGCTGCCTTCTTGTCGAACACATTCCGGTCGCAGGAAGCGACCGGCAGCTTGCGTTGATTAACCTCCACCTTGAGGCCTACGACGACGGCGAAGGAAAAGCCGCACAGACAAAGATGCTGGAAGACATCCTTCTCGAAGAACAGGAAAAGGGAAATTACGTCATCGCCGGAGGCGACTTCAACCAGATCTTCTCGTCGGCTGATACCGGAAGGTATCCCGCTCAGGAAGGAAAATGGCAGGCCGGCGAGATCGACGTATCGGGGATTAACGGCGACTGGCAGTTTCTCATGGACGAAGATGTCCCCAGCTGCCGGAGCCTCGACCAGCCCTACGCCGGCGCAGATAAAGAGGCCTTTCAGTATTATCTGATCGACGGATTTATCGTCTCCGGAAATATCCGCGTCGAATCAGCAGAAACGGCAGATCTCGGGTTCATCTGCTCGGATCACAATCCGGTCGTCCTGCGTCTGAGCCTGGAGTAAACCATTCTCAGATAATCATTGAAAGACCGATCCGCTTTTTCTGTACATCCACGCTGATTACCTTGACTTCCACAACATCGCCGACGCTCACAACCTCAAGCGGATGCTTCACAAACCGCTTATTCGTCAGCCTTGAGATGTGGACCAGACCGTCTTCGTGGACGCCGATATCAACGAATGCGCCGAAATCGACGATATTTCTGACCGTTCCTTTAAGAATCATGCCTTCCTTCAGGTCCTTAAGCTCCAGCACGTCGCTCCTTAAGACAGGCTTTGGCATATCCTCACGGGGATCGCGTCCCGGCCGCATGAGTTCCTTTACAATATCCCGAAGGGTCGGTTCTCCGATTCCGAGTTCGTCGGCGATTCCTTTGTAATTTTTGATTTTAATCGACACGGGACCATCGGAAAGGGCATCAGGCGTCATGCCGAGTTTTTCGAGCAGTTTTCCGGTCGCTTCATAGCTTTCGGGGTGAACCGCCGTGGCGTCAAGAGGATTCTTCCCGCCGCGGATACGTAAGAAACCTGCGCACTGCTCATAGGCTTTCGGTCCGAGCTTCGCCACTTTGAGAAGCTCGCGCCGGTCGGCGAACCTTCCGTTCGTCTCGCGGTAGCTGATGATATTTTTCGCGATGGTCTTTGTAATGCCTGAAACATAGGTGAGAAGCGATGCCGACGCTGTATTAAGGTCAACTCCTACGCTGTTGACGCAGTCCTCCACGGTTCCCGTCAGGGCCTCTCCCAGTTTTTTCTGGTTCATATCATGCTGGTACTGACCAACGCCGATCGCCTTCGGGTCGATCTTTACAAGCTCAGCAAGCGGGTCCTGGACACGTCTTGCGATCGAAGCGGCACTTCTTTGTCCCACGTCGAATTCAGGGAATTCTTCTGTTGCAAGCTCGCTTGCCGAGTAGACAGACGCTCCGGCCTCGCTCGTTATAACATAGTGAACGTTAACCGGAATTTCCTTCAGAAGCTCCGTAATGATTTTCTCGGATTCGCGGGATGCAGTGCCATTTCCCAAAGAAATCAGCGTTACCTTATACCTGCTGATCATGACCTTGAGTTTGTCTTTTGCTGCCCTGATCTTCGTCTCATTGGTCGGTGCCGTCGGATAGATCACGGCAGTATCAAGCACCTTGCCCGTCGGATCCACAACGGCAAGCTTACAGCCTGTCCTGAATGCAGGATCCCATCCGAGGACAGTCTGTCCTTCGATGGGAGGCTGCATAAGCAGCTGCTTCAGGTTTTTTCCGAACACAGTAATAGCGCCGTCCTCAGCCTTTTCCGTGAGCTCGCTCCGGATGTCATTTTCAATAGAAGGAGCGATCAGCCGGTGATATGCGTCGCTGATGGAATTTTTCAGAAATGGCGCGGTAAACTGATTCGTCTCTGAAACGATTCTTCGCTCGAGATAGCGGATAATATCCTCCTCCGGAGCTTCAATCCTGACCGTTAAGAACTTTTCTTTTTCCCCCCGGTTCAGAGCCAGCACACGATAACCGGTCATCTTTTCAACCGGACTTTCGAAGTCGTAGTAGTTTTCGTAGACCGATTCCGCTTTCGGGTCCTTTGCCTGAGCTGTTACTTTTCCGTAGGCATAGGTCCTCTTTCTGATCCAGTCACGGTAATCCGCCTCGTCAGAGATCATTTCGGCGATGATATCGGAAGCGCCTGCAAGCGCCTGTTCTGCCGTTTCAACGCCCGCCTCAGGATTCAGGTATTTCGCGGCTTCTTCCTCGCAGGTTGTGGTAATTCTCTGTCTGAGAAGCGTTTCTGCCAGCGGAAGCAGCCCCATCTCCCGTGCGATTGCGGCCCTTGTGCGTCTTTTGGGTTTATACGGTCTGTAAATATCTTCAAGAGAGACAAGCGTCTCACATTCCTCAATTTTTTTGAGAAGCTCGGGAGTCATTTTCCCCTGCTCCTCGATCACAGCCGCGACGTGTGCTTTCTTCTCTTCCAGATTTCGAAGATAGCTCAGGCGCTCGTTCAGATTTCTCAGCTGTTCATCACTCAGTGTGCCTGTTTTTTCTTTGCGGTAACGCGCAATAAAGGGAATCGTGCATCCCTCGTCAATGAGTCCCACAGCAGCCTCAACCTGCCAGGGCTGTACACCAAGTTCCTCGGCAATTACATTTGAAATATTCATATGAGATTCTCCGGATCAGTCTTTTTGTTACACATAAAAAGACTGCCACAGATCTCTGTGGCAGTCAATGACATACCTTCAAAACCGCATATACTTTTTAGACAATAACCGCTAAGGTCAAGTCCTCGTCCGATTAGTAACAGTCAGCTCCATACATTACTGTACTTCCACCTCTGCCCTATCAACCTCATCGTCTCTAAGGGGACTTACTTCCTCGAAGGAATGGGAGATCTCATCTTGAGGGGGGCTT
>CADBRO010000039.1 GCA_902797075.1 uncultured Lachnospiraceae bacterium | reverse complement strand
TTTATGAATTTGACATTATGAAATATATAAGTCCTGAAAATCTGAACAAAATCACAGAGCTGAGGCATCTTCTCCACAGCCGCCCGGATCTGTCCCTGCAGGAGTCCGGAACGATCAGTATCCTGAAGGATTTCCTGCAGGCTAACACTACCCTTGAGCTCATCGATCGGGAAGGCTGGTTTTATGCGGTCAAACGGCCTCGCGGCAATGCAGCGGCAGCGCCGGCCGCCTTCCGCGCAGATATGGATGCGCTCCCGATGAATGAGAACTCTGATCTCTCTTATTGCTCTGTCCGCGAGGGTGTTTCCCATAAATGCGGTCACGACGGGCATATGGCTGCACTGTGCGGGCTTGCTTTGGAACTGGATAAAACAGAGGTAAACCGGACCATTTATCTGATTTTCCAGCCTGCAGAGGAAATCGGTCAGGGAGGAGCCCGCTGCGCGGAATTAATCCGTGAAAATGGGATCGCGGAGATTTATGCCTTCCACAATCTCAGCGGCTACCCGGAAAACAGCGTAGTCTGCCGGAAGCAGCTGAGTCAGCCCGCTTCGGAAGGCCTGACGATTTACATGCACGGAAAGCAGTCCCACGCCAGCGCCCCGGAAGAAGGACGCAATCCGGCTTCTGCAGTCGCGGAGCTGGCGCTGTTTTCGCAGTCCCTAGTGGAAGAACCTCATGAGGGCATGGCGCTCTGCACGATCGTCGGGGTGAAGTGCGGCGGGGGTGACTTTGGCATTTCTGCAGGAGAAGGATCCATCCGAGTGACGCTGCGGGCGGAGCAGGAGCCATTTATGAAGAAAATGGAGACAAAGCTCCTTCAAAAAGCACAGGAACTGGCTCTGCGGGACGGCCTCCGGACGGAGCATGAAGTACAGGACTATTTTCCTGAAACCAGAAATCACGATGATGCTCTGGAACGGGTAATTCATGCGGCTTATGAACTCGGGCTGCCTGTGATCGAGATGAAAAACCTGTGGCGGGCGTCAGAGGATTTCGGATACTATCTGAAACAATGTACAGGGGCGATTTTCTACATCGGAAATGGAGAAGAATACCCTCCTGTGCACACGGACGGGTATGATTTCAATGACAGGATATTGGAGACCGCAGTCGATATGTTTCTTGCACTTGTGAAAGGAATACAAAAATGAATCATTTTGAAACGCTCCCGGAACAGCTGCGCAGCTGCCTCGTTCCGTACGGCACCGCCGTCCTTCTCTGGATGGGTCAGATGGGCTTCTGGATCAAGATGGGCAGCACC
This sequence comes from uncultured Lachnospiraceae bacterium, assembly GCA_902797075.1. Taxonomy (GTDB): domain Bacteria; phylum Bacillota; class Clostridia; order Lachnospirales; family Lachnospiraceae; genus Chordicoccus. The sequence goes on along the minus strand of CADBRO010000039.1, from coordinate 2,364 downwards.
ATTTTGTCAATTGATTATTTTGCGTCCGAGACTGACGATAGAATGTTTCCGCCGCCGGTTGAGGCCCGCGGGGTAAATGGGATCGACTGCTTCATCGGCACTCATGATCATCTGGATCATATCGACCGCCCTTCCTGGAATATATGGCGTGAAACCTGCCCGGACGCCTGCTTTGTCGTTCCGAGACCCCACGTCTCATCCCTGTGCCGAGACGGGATCCCGGAGAACCGCCTGATCGGGTTAAATGACGGCGAATCCGTCCGGGTCGGGGATGTCACCATTTCCGCAATTGCCGCGGCGCATGAATTCCTGGTCTTTGATGAAGAGACGGGGCTGTATCCCTATCTTCAGTACATCATCGAGGGAAATGGCGTCCGCATTTACCACGCAGGTGATACCTGCCGGTATGAGGGAATGCTTCCGAAGCTGCAGGCTTTCGGAAAAACAGACGCGGCAATTCTGCCGATCAACGGACGCGACGCAAAGCGTTATCGCGCAAACTGCATCGGCAATATGACCTGGCAGGAAGCAGCGGATCTTGTGGGCGAGCTCAGGCCCGGTGTTGTGATCCCCGGCCACTATGACATGTTTGCCGCGAACAGTGCGGATCCGTCGCTGTTTGCAGACTATCTGGATGCCAAATACGGCGCAGGCGTTCCCTGCCTTATTCCGAGGCGTGCGGAATTCTTTACTGTTGCCACCGCGGGAAAATAAGGCTTTCAGACGCAGTGATCGGTACAACAGTAACAGCTGCAAGGCTTTCAGTCGCAGTGCTCGGTACAACAGTAACAGCTGCAAAACTTTCAGATTCACTTATAGGGCAGCAGCATTAGATTATTTGATGAAAGGGACTAAGATCAGGAGAAGTATATGATTCGTGAGTACAGAAATGTTTTTCTTGAGGCCGGATACAGCGAGGCGGAGATAACGGATCGTCTGGACCGCGCCGTCAGAACCTTTTTCTACGGGAGTGAGACGGAGCGCATTTATCACGAGGCGGTTATTCCGGAGGGAACCGGGAGAATCAGTCTGTTAAGTGATGACGTATCTCCTGACTGCCTGGAAGCCGGATATCTCGAGGACACCGGCAATCACGATGCGCGGACGGAGGGGATGTCCTACGGCATGATGCTTTGCGTTCAGCTGGATATGCCAAAAGAATTTGAGCGGATCTGGACCTGGGCCAGAACCTATATGTATATGGATGAGGGTGAAAATGAGGGCTATTTCGCCTGGTCATGCGCACCGGACGGAACAAAGAACGCTCCCGGTCCGGCTCCGGACGGGGAGGAGTACTTTGCCATGGCGCTTTTCTTTGCCGCTCACCGCTGGGATATTCCGCGCTATGAGAGCGAGGCGAGGGCTATCCTGAGGGCGTGCCTTCACAAGGGAGAAAACGGCCGTCCGGGTCATGCTATGTGGAACAGAGAAAACGGGCTGATTCTCTTTGTTCCGGGAAGCTCGTTTACGGATCCATCCTACCATCTGCCGCATTTTTATGAGCTTTTCGCTTTGTGGGCTGATGAAGAGGACCGGGATTTCTGGAAAAAGGCAGCGGATGAAAGCAGGAAATTCCTGGTTAAAGCCTGCCACCCGGTGACCGGTCTCAACTCCGAGTATTCCTTTTTTGACGGCCGGCCCATGGATGAGCCAATGCCCTGGGGCGAGTTTCACCATTTTTACAGCGATGCTTACCGGACCGCCGCGAACATAGGACTTGATGCCGAGTGGTTCGGGAGAGGAGTTCACACAGACGCGCCGATCCGGCAGATGCGCTTCCTTGGAAGCGGGCTTGAGGGAGCGCGCTGCGTCTATGAAGTGGACGGAACCCCGCTTGAGAAGACGGTTCTGCACCCGCTGGGGCTCCTTGCAGGAACCGCTCAGGGCGCTCTTTGCGTGCCGCAGGAAAAACAGCCAGCGCCGGACAGCGACTGGGGCATCGCGCTGCATTTTGTGAGGAGCTTTTTCGAGGAACCGCCAAGGACAGGAGAGCGCCGTTACTATGACAACTGCCTCTATCTGTTCGCGTCGCTTGCGCTGTCCGGAAGGTACCGGATCTGGTGAGAGAAAAAAGCGGGTCGGGATATTTCGGATGCCGTTCAGGGGATTTCTGAATAGTATCTGACTTCGAAATGATGACAGACAGAGAATGCGCCGGTGAGGCGCATTTTTTTATACTATTTTTACATGTGGATTTGTGGTAAAGCGCCAAATTAATTGATGAAAAATGCCGGGCGGAATGCTCGTCCGCGCAATCCCGGATTTCCGTCTCAGCAGCGAAGACGTCCGTAAGGATATCAAGAAGCTCGAGGAAGCCGGTCTTGAAATTCAGTGCAGCGCTCCTCTTGGAAAGAAGCAGATCGC